>JAHZMA010000050.1 GCA_022599575.1 Alphaproteobacteria bacterium
GAAATGCAAGCCTTATGGGATATTCCAGAAGTGATGATGCAAGCCAATGCGTGGGTGATGGCGCCATCATTAGGGCGTGAATGGCATGTGCCATCGCCTTCATCTAGTGACGGGCTAAAGGTAAGCGGCACTGAGTCACAGGCATTGCAAACACGGCAACATATTATTGATATGCTCACGGCAATGAAAAATCACCCGAAACAACCGCCGCAAACCATGCAATTAGAAAATTATTGGCATGAAAAAATGATGTGGTATGGGCCAGCAGCTATTGGCTCGGCACGGGGGATTGCAGGCTTTCGGCATTGGCATCAGATTCCGTTCTTAAACGCTATGCCCGACCGCGGGCAATATCCAGACGAGGTTACCTATCATTTTTTTGCTGAAGGTGATTATGCAGGCGTTACGGGCTGGCCTGATATGGCGCAAACCATTAGCCATGATGGCTGGTTAGGCATTGCGCCTATGGGTAAAAAAATCACCATGCGGAGTTTAGATTTTTGGCGGTTAGAAAATGGTAAAATTCGCGAAAATTGGGTATTGGTTGATTTGCTAGATATGTATCAGCAAATTGGGGTTGATATATTTGCACGATTGCGCGAATTTAATAAAGCGCGTAATATGGGTGATATTAATATAGAAAAGGATTATGAAACATGCAAATAGTCTCATTCCGACTTGATGGTAAACATGCTTTGGTAACGGGCGCAAGCTCTGGCATCGGGCAGGCTTCGGCAGTGGCATTGGCGGCATATGGCGCAGATGTTACCCTGATGGCACGGCGCGAAGATGGGCTTAACGAAACCCGTAAATTGATTGAACCTTATAAGGTGAAATGCACAATTTTACCATGCGATGTAAGCGATATTGGCAAGCTAAAAACATTAATATCAGCACAGCCTATGTTTGATATTTTACTCAATGCCGCAGGGTTAGGCAGGCACAAACCTGCACTTGATATTACAGAGGAAGATTTTGATGCGGTGTTCGCTGTCAATATTAAAGCCGCTTATTTTCTTAACCAAATGCTTGCACAAAAATTGATTACTGCCCAGAAATCTGGCTCATTGATTAATATCTCGTCACAGATGGCGCATGTGGGCGGGCTTGAACGTAGTGTGTATTGCGCGAGCAAACATGCGGTTGAAGGCATGGTGAAAGCGATGGCGATTGAATGGGGCGAGCATAATATTAGAATCAATAACATTGCCCCCACTTTTATCCGCACCGCTTTAACCCAAGCCACTTTTGATAATCCTGAATGGATGCAGCGCATCACCGAAAAAATCAAATTAGGGCGTGTGGGTGAATTGCAAGATATTATGGGCGCGGTGATTTATCTGGCATCAGATGCCAGCGCATTGGTAACAGGCACATCGCTGTTGGTTGATGGCGGTTGGACCGCAGAATAAGGAAAAAGGATAAGGATAAGGGCAATGATGCAAGGTTTTGATAAAAAATTTAGGAATTTCACCGATTATATTATCGGCATCACCAAAGAAATTTGGGAAGATAGAGGGCTTGCGACTCTCAATCATTATTACGCGCCTAACATTATTGTGCGTGCGCCTAATGCTATCGTGCAAGGCAATCAAGGCGTGATTGCCGCCACAATGGCAACCTTGAACGAATTCCCCGACCGAAGGCTGTTAGGCGAAGATGTGATTTGGTGTGGCACGCCCGAAACTGGCATGTTATCGTCGCATCGTATTTTAAGCACCGCCACCCATACGCATGATGGCGTTTATGGCAAAGCAACAGGCAAGCAATTGACTTACCGCATCATTGCCGATTGCCATGCCAAAAATAATCAGATCGATGATGAATGGCTTATCCGCGACCAAGCGGCGATTGTGCGTCAGCTGGGCGTAACGCCTGAAGATTACGCGCGTGAGTTAATTATCAAGGAAGGCGGATTAGAACAGGCGGTGAAACCCTATCTGCCAGAAAATGATATTGCTGGCCCATATCAAGGCAAGGGTAACGATAATGAATGGGGCGCGCGGTTAGGCGATATTCTCACCAGTTTAATGCAAGCTGAATTTAGCGCGATACCAAAATATTACGACCGTGCCGCCAATCTTTTTTATCCTAGCGGTGTTACCACCTATAGTGCTGATGGTGCTGATAGATTTTGGCTAGGGGTGCGTTCCAGTTTTCCGAATGCCACATTTCAGATTCATCACCAGATGGGGCGCGATGATGCGCTGATGCCGCCACGCGCCGCTGTGCGCTGGTCGCTTGATGGCACACATGATGGCTATGGTTATTTCGGCAAACCAACAGGGCAACGCGTGCATATTATGGGCATTACCCATGTTGAATTTGGTGCTTTTACCAGCGAAAGCCATAGCGGTAATGCCAGTATCAGACGCGAATATACTTTGTTTGATGAGACCGCAATTTGGAAGCAAATATTACTCGGTAATGGAAATATATAAAGGCGATAGATGATGAATGCAACAGAATTTGAAAAACAGATTGTCCGTTATGGTGATTTGAAACCGTGCAAAACCGCCTTTATTGATGCCCATACGCCGGGCAGTGACCAAAAGGAAAATTTCACCATTATCGGTGGTGGTGTTTCGGAAAGTGCCGACCAGCATGTGCATATCAAAGAAACCCCGGGCTTTAATATTGGAGCAGCGGGGCAACCGCCAAAATGCCGCAATTCACTGCATACCCATCGCACTGCAGAAGTGTTTTTTGTGCTAAAAGGTTGCTGGCGATTTTTTTGGGGACGCTGGGGCGATGCGGGCGAGGTGATTTTGCAAGAAGGTGATATTTTTAATATCCCGACTGGTATGTTTCGCGGGTTTGAAAATATCGGCACAGATTACGGCATGATTATGGCAATTTTGGGCGGTGATGATGCAGGTGGCGGTGTGATTTGGGCACCGCAAGTGATTAATGATGCCAAAGCGCATGGCTTGATTCTTGGCAATAATGGCAAATTATACGATACGAAAAAGGGTGAGACTCTGCCCGATAATATCGCCCCGATGGAAGTGATGAATGATGAGGCTTTGGCATTGATGCAAGAGCCAAGCACGCATGAGGTTGTGCCATTCTATGTGGCGCGCTATTGGGATTTATGGGCGTTGGCTGATAAAAAACCCGCAAAAGTGATTGGCGAATATGGTAAAATCAAAGATAGGCCGGGCTTTGATGTGGAATTTATCACCCAGAATTCAGCCTTGCATCAGCCCTATCAGCTGGCGCAACACGAAATTTTAATGCCGATGCGTGGGCATTGGAAAATTGCATGGCAAACGGGCGAAGCGGTAATCAATCCAGGGGATTGTTGCGCTGTGCCACCCAATTTTACGCATTCATTAGTGCCAAGCATGGCAGGCGAGGCATCGCTTTATCGCGTGCTTTCTAATGATGATTCCGCTGGACCAACATGGCAGTCCCAACATGGGCAAAATCAGTAACACATATCACAAAAGGAGAATAATAATGACTAAAATTGCAGTAACACATGTGGGCTCACTGCCCCGCACTCAAGAAACGGTTGATTTTATTTTTGCGCGCGAAAATCAAGAATCATACGACCAAGCCGCTTTTGATAGCCACATGACGCAAGCGGTTGATAAAACGGTGGAACGGCAAATGCAAGCAGGTGTTGATATTGTATCAGATGGCGAGACATCAAAAATATCTTACGCCACTTATGTGAAAGACCGCTATACTGGCTTTGCGGGTGATAGTCCGCGCAATGCGCCTGCCGATTTGAAAATGTTCCCTAGCTTTTTGAAACGGCTTGCCGATGAAGGTGGCACACCGCAATATGCCCGCCCAATGTGCGTGGGGGAAGTTAAATCCAAAGGGCAAGATGAGCTAAATAAAGATATTAGCAATCTGAAGACTGCCATGAATAAATATGGCGTGAAACGTGGCTTTATGAATGCGGCAAGTCCCGGGGTTATCTCTTTATTTTTGCAAAATGATTTTTACCCAAATCGCGAAGCCTATTTACAGGCATTGGCGCAAGCAATGCGCGAAGAATATAAAACCATCACTGATGCAGGGCTTGATTTGCAATTAGATTGTCCCGATTTGGCATTATCGCGCCATATGCTGTTTAGCGATTTATCGGATGAGGAATTTATCAAGATTGCCGAATTACATGTTGAAGCCTTGAATGATGCTTTGCAAACTGTACCACAAGATAGGGTGCGGGTGCATATTTGTTGGGGCAATTATGAAGGGCCACATTGCTGTGATATTGATATGGCAAAAATGCTGCCCACCTTGCTCCGCACAAAATCGCGCTATATTTTATTTGAAACATCTAACCCACGCCATGCCCATGAATGGGAAGTGTTTCGCGATATGAAAGCTATGATTCCTGATGATAAAATTCTAGTGCCAGGGGTGATTGATAGCACCACCAACTTTATTGAACACCCAAAATTGGTAGCGCAAAGATTGCGGAGATTTATCGATATTGTTGGTGCTGACCGTGTCTATGCGGGTTCCGATTGTGGCTTTGGCACTTTTGCAGGCTTTGGCGCGGTTGACCCCGAAGTGGCTTACGCAAAATTAGAGGCGCTGGCGCAAGGTGCTTCATTGGTATAAAGCATCATAAGGATATGGCAAAATGATTTTATGTTGCGGCGAAGCCCTGATTGATATGGTGCAAGCTGAAAATGGTTCTTTCATGCCGCATTGTGGCGGTGCGGTGTTTAATACTGCGATTGCGCTTGGCAGGTTAGAAGCATCGGTGGGTATGTTAACGGGATTATCAAATGATATGTTTGGTGCGCAATTACGCCAAGCATTGCAAGCAAGCAATGTGACTACCGATTATGTGGTAACAGCAAACCGCCCAACAACATTGGCCTTTGTTCAGCTGGTTGATGGGCAGGCGCGCTATCATTTTTTTGATGAAAATTCGGCAGGCCGTATGCTTCAGCAAACTGATATGCCCGTGCTATCGGACACTATCAGCGCGCTTTATTTTAGCGGTATCAGTTTGGTTTTTGAACCTTGCGCCGATAGCTATCTGGCGTTATTGCAACAAAATCATCAACAATATTTGATTATGCTAGACCCGAATATCCGTCCGAATTTTATTGTTGACCGCGCCCATTATTGCAACAGGCTTGAAAAAATGTTTGCGCTGGCTGATATTATCAAAGTTTCTGATGAGGATTTACATTGGCTGATACCAGAGACAAATCTCTCGCTTGAAGAAAAGGCACAAAAACTAATTGATAAGAAATTGGTTGATAAGGGCGCGAAACTTATCATCGTCACGCGTGGCACCCAAGATACATTATGCCTATCGCATCATGGTGATATAATTATGACACCAACATTGCCTGCAAAAGTGATAGATACGATTGGCGCAGGCGATAGTTTTAATGCAGGCTTTTTGGCAAAATTATCGGAATTAGACGCGGTTGATAAAGCAGAATTTGCCAATATAACGCCCGAAACATTGCAACAAGCATTGCATTATGCCACCAAAACTGCCGCTATCACAGTATCACGCGCTGGTGCTAACCCGCCAAATCGAGCGGAAATTGCGTGAATTTACGTGGTTATCCTCTGTTCTGTTTGCTTATCAAAGAAATGTAAATATTTTTTATCAGCGGTAAAGCTCATCACATCATCGATATTTTGTTGCGCCATATCTGGTATTTTCACCGAAAATTCGTGAAGATTACCAGTGATAAGATGCAATAAACCATATTCGCCTAAATCTTCTATCACATCTATTTTGGCGCTTATCAATGCTTGTTGTTCTGTGCAAATTTTCAAATGTTCAGGTCTGATACCCAACACCGTATCAATATTAACATTTCTGCCTGACATTTTTTTTAACTTGGTTTCATTCACATCATTGATGGTAAAAAAATTCATTTTCGGGCTACCAATAAAAGATGCAACAAATAGATTATTCGGCTGTTCGTAAAGTTCAATCGGTCGCCCAATCTGTTCAACTTTACCATCGCGTAACACCACAATTTTATCTGCCAGAGTCATCGCTTCCACTTGGTCATGGGTAACATAAATCATGGTTGTACCTAAACTTTTATGTAAACGGGCAATTTCTAACCGCGTTTTTACCCGTAAACTGGCATCAAGATTGGAAAGCGGTTCATCAAATAAAAACACTTCTGGCTCTCTTACAATCGCCCTGCCAATCGCCACCCTTTGGCGTTGCCCGCCCGATAACGCACGCGGCAATCTATCAAGATAATCGGTAATATGCAATGTTTCAGCAACAGCTTTGACTTTCTTATCAATTTCCTGCTTTGGCATTTTTGTCTGTTTCAAGCTAAATGCCATATTATTATAGACATTAAGATGCGGATAAAGCGCGTAAGTTTGAAAAACCATCGCAACCCCGCGTTTCGATGCCGTCACATCATTAACAATTTTATCATTAATCAAAATCTCGCCATCAGAAATTTCTTCAAGCCCTGCTATCATGCGTAAGATTGTTGATTTACCACAACCCGAAGGTCCTACCAAAACCACAAATTCACCATCATCAATTTGTAAATTAACCCCGTGAATCACCGATATATCTTCAAATATCTTCACCAAATTATTGATTGTTACACTGGCCATTGTTTCTCCAATTTATTAATTGCATTAATAATTCCGATGCTAAATTCAGGATATTGCGTTGGAATATCCTCCCATAATTGCTCAAAATTAGCAAAAGCTTGCGCTTGCCCATCACTCAGCAATGGCTCAAGCAGTGCCCAATGTGACTCGCGATAAGCAACCGCTATTTTATTACACGCAACATGGCGCGCAAATATATAAAAACTGGCAATCACATCATAACCATATTTTGGCACAATTCCCAACGCCAGACAGCCAACAATGGTTGGCTTAATGAAAATATTTAGTTTGGTAAAACCATCCATGCAAATGCGTTCCAAAGAATCCGCAATTGCCACATTCAAAAACCGTTCTGTTACCAGTTTTTTATATTCAGCCTTATCAAAGGGCAGGTTGATATTAAGGCTGGGCAGCACTTCTTCATTTTCCCAACCTTCAAAATGTGCTTTTAAGGTTGGGTGACGCAATGCTTCATCGAATGTTGTTAACCCCGATAATATCGCCAAATAGGCAACCGCACTATGGCCACCATTTAAGATGCGTATTTTTGCTTCTTCATAAGGATAAATATTATCAACAATCTGCACTCCCACTTGCTCTAATTCTGGCATTTTTGAAGCAAAATTATTTTCAATCACCCATTGGCTAAAAGTTTCAGCATGAATAGGATAATAATTTTTATCACAGAAATTGTGCTTCACCTCCTCCACAAGTTTTTCATTGGTTTGCGGGGTGATTCTATCAACCATCGAGCTTGGAAAACTGATATGTTCAATCACCCATTTCCTCAGCTCATCTTTGCCCGCTAATGTTAAAAACCTTAAAAAATTACGGCGTAACATGCCACCATTATCGCGAATATTATCACAACATAATATCGATAGAGGCAAAATATTTACTTGCATTCTGTTATCAAGCGCATTGGCAAGAAAGCCGTAAATTGATTGATATTTTCCCGTTTTAATCTCGTCAGCGATGATGGGGTTTTCACTATCAAGATTGCCAGATTCATCAATATAATAGCCACTTTCAGTAACTGTTATCGTTACCATATGCACAGTATCTAACGCAATCGAATATTCTGCTTCTAATTTTTGCGACACCCAATCAAGATATTTCACATGTGAGCGCACCATGCGGTATTTGCTGCTTGCATCGGGCGCTATGGTTTTTAACAAATAGCCATCGGCATCATTATCATCTCTTGTTTCGTTAAAAGACTCACTGTCATGAGGGTTTAAATTAACAGCCGCAATTCCCCAATTTAAGTCGCCGCTTTTTTGCATATAATCATCAAAATAAACCGCCTGATGAGCGCGATGAAACGCGCCATAACCCAAATGCACCACACCAATAGCACAAGCAGTTTTATCATAATCTGTTTGATATAAATCAATCACGCTCATGATACATGCTCAATTTTTTTATTCTCACTTAATTCATGGCGCGCTAAATTCCGATATGCGGTAGGGGTCATTTTTTTGATTTTAATAAAATGCCGATTAAAATTGGCAAGATTTTGAAAGCCAACATCATAGCAAATTGTTGATATTTGCTTATCACTCAAATAGAGCAGCGAACATGCCTCGCCTATCCGAATTCGATTGACAAATTCAACAAATTTCTTACCTGTTACTTTTTGAAAATTACGTGCGAACGAAGCTATGCTCATACCCGTCATATCGGCAGCTTGGGTTAATGAAATATCTTCAGCAAAATTTTTAGAAATATAGTCGATAATATTGGCAATACGCATATATTTGCTACCATCTTCAGGCTGAGAAATCATACTGGTGGATAATATTTTTTTATCCTTATGGTCATGAACACTCATTAAAAAACTTAAAAACGCAAATACCCGCTTAGGGCCGTTACTATCACGCACCTTTACTAAAAAATCATGTGCCAATTTTTCATCATAACCTATAAATTCAATTCCAGAACGTGCCATATTAAGCGTTGTGCGAATTTCTTGAAACTCTGGGAATGCTTGCAAAAAATGATTGATATTTTGAAACTTAAATTGCAACAGCATATCGCGAATGGGTATTTTTTTGCGGTAGCTTTTATCAGTAATCCAATTATGTGGCACATTAGGACCCGTTAAAAATAGCGCACCCGCTTGAAATTCACCGATATAATCGCCAATAAAACACCGCCCATGACTGCTCGTAACAAGATGCAATTCAAATTCTTCATGGGCATGCCAGCGGCATAATTTTGATGGCCAGCCATGTTCTAAATAGCGAATTGTATTGTTAGAATTTTCGATATATTCTATCTCTGGTGAAATAAATGGCATTATTTTACTGCTCCGAATGTTAGGCCTTGCACCAATTGTTTTTGAGTGAACCAACCAAAAACAATGATTGGCGCACATGCCAATGTTGAAACTGCTGAAAGTTTTGCCCAAAACAATCCTTCGGGACTAGAAAAACTGGCAACCAATGCCACCAATGTGCCTGCATCAGCGGCCGTGAGATTGATTGACCAAAATGCTTCGTTCCACAATAATACGATAGATAATAATGCGGTAGAGGCAATGCCACCCCACGCCAATGGCATCACAATTTTGGTAATTTCCGATAATGTGGTGGCGCCATCTATTCTGGCGGCTTCTAAAATTTCTTTTGGAATATCCCTAAAAAAAGTGAATAGCAACATCATAATAATTGGTAAATTAATCAGCGCGAAAATCACAATCAAGGCGATTTGTGTATCTAACAAATCTAATTTTTGACAAATCAGATAGATTGGCATCAACACCCCCACCGCTGGTAACATTTTGGTAGAGAGCATCCATAATAAAATATCTTTGCTATATTTGCTGGGCGCAAACGCCATCGCATAGGCGGCAGGAATCGCAATCAACATTGCCAATAATGTGCCACCCAAACTGGTTATCACCGAATTAGCTGCGTAATCAAGATAGTTGGTGCGTTCTTGAATTAGAAAGAAATTATCTAATGTTGGCTTAAAAAACAATAAAGGCGTTTCAGAAATCGCCTGTAATTCTGTTTTGAAACTGGTTAAAAATAGCCAAAAAATCGGGAAGAAAAACAAAATCGCAATCACCCACGATGCCGTAATAGCGCCCATTCTTTGCCATTGTTTTATTTTTTTATCGCTTAACATATCATTATTTCTCTATACCACTAAATTTTTACCAATAATTTTAATCAAGAAAAATGCCACAATATTGGCTAAAATAACTGCGAACACGCCACCTGCCGACGCCACACCAATATCAAAACCTTGTAAGGCTTGGTTAAATATAAGGTAAGTAAGATTGGTGGATTGCGTGCCTGGACCACCCGATGTGGTAACAAAAATTTCTGCAAAAATAGAAAGGTGAAAAATCATTTGGATCAATAAAATAATCGCAATCGGACGGGCAAGATGTGGCAATGTTAAATAGCGCAATTGCGCCCAAAAACCGATACCATCTAATTCTGCGGCTTCTTTTTGTTCCTTATCTTCACTTTGCAAGGCGGTGATTAGAATCAATATCGCAAATGGCGTCCATTGCCAAGAAATCATGATGATGATTGATAATAACGGATATTGTGATAGCCAGTCGATTGGCGTTGCCCCAAATAAATTAGCAATAAAGGCAAATAAGCCATAAATCGGATTCATTATCATATTTTTCCATAACAGTGCATTGACTGTTGGCATGATAAAGAAAGGCGATATCAACATGATTCTAACAATGCCACGCCCAAAAAATGGCCGATTAACCAATAAGGCAATCGCCAAACCCAATGTGACCGATATTAATAAAACCGAGCCCACCAATAGAAGGCTATTTAATAAAGATGTAAAAAATGCAGGGTCGGTATAGAAAAACTCATAATTTGCTAGCCCCACAAATCCAGTTCGTTCAGGATACAGCAAATGATAGCGAATGGCAGAAAAATAGATGGTCGTACCTAATGGCACAACCATCCATATCAGCAATAGAATAATGCTTGGCGCTTGTAATATATTGGCTAATCTTTTATTCATAATTATTTTTTACAATGATAATGATAAACCAAAAAATGACGCTTCTGACACATAATACTATTTCTCCCTTTGAGTAACACTCAATTCTCCCTTTGAGTATATGCTAAAAAGCAAGATAGCCACACCATATTAAAATATGACTACCTTGTAATTTTATAACAACAAAATATTAGTAACCCGCTTTTTTCATTTCACGTTCTGCAATTTCTTGAGAATTTTTCAACGCTTCTTCAACAGAAACATTGCCAGCTAATGCTGCCGTAAATTGTTGACCAACTTGATTAGCAATTGTGCTGAATTCAGGAATTGCCGCAAATTGTACACCCGTATAAGGTGTTGGATTTTGCGTTGAATTAGATGGGTCAGCCGATAAAATCGCTTTCAATTCTGCATCAGCAAAAACTGCGGCTTTCTTGAATTTAGAATTATCATAAGTTGATTGCCTTGTGCCTGTAGGAACAGAACCCCAACCATTTTTTGACGCCACTAATTCAATATATTTCTTGGAAGTTGCCCATTCAATGAATTTTTTGGCATCTTTAGATTGCTTGGTGCTAGCAGGTATGGCCAGTGCCCACGCCCATAGCCAGTTGGCACCACGATTGGTAACAGCCACTGGTGATTGTGCAAATGCCATATTTTTAGCAACTTTACTCTGTTTCGGGTCAGTTACAAACGAAGCTGCGATTGTGGCATCAATCCACATGCCGCATTTACCTTCATTCATAAGAGCCAAAATCTCGTTAAATGAATTACCAGTAGAGCCCGGGGGACCGTATTTGGTTAGAAGGTCAACATAAAAGCTAACGGCATGATTCCATGCTGGGCTATCCAATGTTGGCTTCCAATTTTCATCAAACCATTGTGCGCCGAACGAATTCGCCATTGTGGTGATGAATGCTGCATTATCACCCCAACCGGGTTTGCCACGCAAACAGATACCATAAATGCCTTTAGATTTATCCGTCATAGCCGCCGCTGCATCAGCAACATGCCCCCAAGTGGGATTATCAGGCATTGTTAAGCCTGCTTTATCTAGCAAATCTTTACGATACATAATCATAGAGCTTTCACCATAAAATGGCGCAGCATATAATTTACCCTTATGGCTTAAGCCACCACGCATTGCAGGTAAAATATCGTTAACATCATATGAACGGCCAAATTTCAATTCTTGCAACCAGCCACGTGCGCCCCAAATAGGTGCTTCATACATGCCGATAGTCATAATATCAAATTGACCACCTTTTGTTGCAATATCGTTGGTAAGACGTGTGCGTAAAACACCTTCTTCCAAAGTAACCCATTTCACGGTAATACCGCGATTGGCTTTTTCGAATTCAGATGTTAGTTTTTGCATTTCAATCATATGACCATTATTAACGGTCGCAATGGTAAGCTCACCTGCCGAAGCAACAGATGCCCCCATCACACATAGAGAAAATCCCCATGCCATAGAACGAAATAGTTTCATATCACTCTCCCTTATAAAATGAATGATTCAAGCTATATAAATAGCCATTAACACAGTAACAATTATAATAGCAAGAGTTCTCATACTATTTATTCAAAAGATTATACTTTTCAATCATTAAAATGCAAAATAAGGAATGTTGATATATATTTAAAGACCAAAAACACTTAAAGTTATAGGCTCTACAGTGATGATAGGTTTATTCATCATGCAGTATTATATTTTTACGGGGGTGGCAAAACCATCGGTAATTTGTTATATTCTTGAGTTATGGTTTCGCGTATTATTCCTGTTGATAATTTTGATCTGGTTGTTTTTGGTGCAACGGGCGATCTTGCCATGCGTAAAATTTTTCCAGCATTATATCACCGCTTCATTGCCCAACAAATGCCTGCTGATGCAAGAATTATCGGTGTTGCGCGCTCTGATGTTAGCGAAGAGAATTTCCGCAAATTAGTACAAGAAAATTTGCAAAAATTCTGCCCGCAATCGGTGAAGCAACATGATAATTTGCAAGATTTTTTGAACAATATTCAATATATCAGCATTGATGTGCATGGCGATAAGGGCTGGGCGTTGTTACAAAAAGCCATGCGTGCCGATGATGATACAGATAACAATATTGTGCAGGCATTTTATCTTTCGGTTAATCCTTCATTATTTGGCATCATTGCTAGTAAATTAAAACAGCATCATATTGCCCACAAGCAGAGTAGAATTATTATCGAAAAGCCATTTGGCACTGATGCCGCCTCTGCCAAAGCCCTTAATGCCGCTTTACGCACAAGTTTTTCTGAACAACAAATATACCGTATCGACCATTATCTTGGCAAAGAAACCGTGCAGAATTTAATGGTATTACGGTTTGCCAACGCTTTATGGGAGCCTTTATGGAATTCAACCCATATTGACCATGTGCAGATTACCGTTGCCGAAAATATTGGGGTTCAAGGGCGGGGCGAATATTACGATAAATCTGGCGCGATGCGCGATATGGTGCAGAATCATTTAATGCAGCTATTATGCTTAACCGCAATGGAGCCGCCATCACGGTTTCACCCCGATGCGGTGCGTAACGAAAAAGTAAAAGTGATTGAATCATTAGAACCTGTGGCGCAAACTGATATTGTGCGTGGGCAATATTTAGCAAGCAATATTAATGGTGATGCTGATGGTAGCTACCATCAACATGTCAATAATCCTGATAGCATGACCGAAAGCTATATCGCAATGAAGGTAAATATCGGCAATTGGCGTTGGGCAGGCACACCTTTTTATCTTCGCACAGGCAAGAAATTACGTAGCCGTTGTTCTGAAATCGCCATTATTTTTCGCGAACCACCCCATATGATTTTCCCAAAATCAAGCCATCAGCGCGCCAATTCATTGATTATCCGCTTACAACCGAATGAAAAAATTGATTTACACACAATGGCAAAAGAAGCAGGGCTAGGTGGTATGCGCCTAACCGAAGCTGTATTAAATATGAATTTTCAAGATACCATCAATAACCAGCTTGATGTGCAAGATGCTTATGAAAGGCTGATTATGGATGTGATACGGGGGTCGCAAACATTATTTATGCGCGATGATGAGGTGGAAGCGGCATGGGAATGGATTGACCCCATCATTGATGGCTGGCACAAGGCAAATCATCGCCCCCTTCCATACGAGGCAGGCAGTGCAGGCCCTGATGATGCTTTAATGTTAATGCACCGTGATGGGCGTAGATGGCAAGAAATTGAACCCTAATGAATCTTAATATGATGCAAAATTTTATTGACTATAAAGATGCAGGGCAACAGGCTGAGACATTGGCGCAAAAGATTGCCACACAGATAAATGACGTATCGTCACAACAACAACAAATCAATATGGCAGTGGCGGGTGGCACAACTCCAAAATTATTTTTTCAATCATTGCTGACGCAAAAAATTAATTGGCAAAATATTTCGCTTACCCCCACTGATGAGCGTTTCGTTGCTGTTGATGACCCGCGTTCCAATAGTCTGATGTTGCAA
>JAHZMA010000051.1 GCA_022599575.1 Alphaproteobacteria bacterium
CGCATGGTGATTGCCGCCCGTGCCAATGGTTTGCGCCCGATTGATGGCGCCTTTGCCAATTTTGCCGATATGCAAGGCTTTACGGTGGCGGCAAAACGGTCGCTGGCATTGGGTTTTGAGGGCAAATGGGCAATACATCCCAGTCAGATTGAACCTGCCAATCAGGTGATGACCCCTAACCAAGAGGATTATGATCAAGCGTTGCGCGTATTAGAAGCTATGAAGCAAGCCGAACAGCAAGGGCAAGGGGTGGCAGTGCTAGATGGCAAAATGATTGATTATGCCTCAAGCCGTGGTGCTGAAATGCTGGTGAAAAAAATGCAAATGATACGGAATTTAAGTTAATGATGGCAACATCCATCCGTTAAGCAATATAATTCTATAATACTATAATTTATTAGAATATAGTTGCAGGAACAACAATATTATTATAATAAAAAACATTGATTTTTTATTTTTATGTAATATAATTCAATGTAATGCGTGTTTTTATCGCATTGATGTTTTGCATCAAATTATATTTTACAGGGGTAGTGATATGCGGATTGCAGTTCCAAAAGAAATTAAAAAGAACGAGGCACGGGTAGGGCTTGTGCCAACATCAGTTGCTGATTTGGTAAAACGTGGCCATCAGCTGGTGATAGAAACCACAGCAGGCGAAGGCATTGGTGCATCTGATGCTGATTATATCGCAGCGGGCGCGGAAATTGCCGCCAATGCTGATGATACGTTCGCTAATGCCGATATGATTGTGAAGGTGAAAGAACCGCAACCGATAGAATGGGCGCGTTTGAACGAAAAGCAGATTTTATTCACCTATTTGCATTTGGCAGCCGATATGCCACAAACCAAAGGCTTGCTAGAATCTGGTTGCACGGCTATCGCTTACGAAACCATCACCGATGCACAAGGCGGCTTGCCACTGCTTGCACCGATGAGTGAGATTGCGGGCAGATTAGCCGTGATTGAAGGTGCTAGCCATTTGAAAATCCATAATGGCGGACGTGGTATGCTTATATCGGGCGTGCCTGGCACGTCGCCATCGAAAGTTGTGATTATTGGTGCGGGCTCGGTGGGTGGCAATGCCGCGCAAATGGCAGTAGGGCTTGGTGCGGATGTGACTGTGTTTGATAAATCACTGCCACGTTTACGGCAGATGGATGCTATTTTCGGCAACCGTATCGTTACCGCTTATTCCAGTGATACAGGGCTTTATCAGGCATGTCTGGAAGCTGATTTGGTGATTGGCGCGGTGCTGATACCGGGCGCAAGCGCACCAAAATTGGTGGCGAAATCATGGTTGCAACAGATGAAGAAACGAGCATTGCTGGTTGATGTGGCGATTGATCAGGGCGGTTGCTTTGAAACCTCGCGCGCCACAACCCACGAAGACCCAACCTATGTTGTTGATGATGTGTTGCATTATTGCGTGGCAAATATGCCGGGCGCGGTGCCACTTACCTCGTCGCAGGCGTTGAATAATGCCACCTTGCCTTATGTGATGAAACTTGCGGATAAGGGCGTGGCGGCACTTAATGATGATGCGGGCTTTATGAAAGGGCTGAATGTAAGAGCGGGCAAAATTATGCATCCCGCCGTGCAAGAGTTCTTTGACAAAAATCAGTAATTGTTACATAATTAACATGGCATGATGTAAATCAGGTCCCGTAGCTCAGCAGGATAGAGCAACAGATTCCTAATCTGTAGGTCGGAGGTTCGAATCCTCTCGGGATCGCCACAAGCTTGACCCAATTTTTGTGATGCGCTCACTTCTTGCACCAATATTTTTCCACTATCTTTTTACAATAAATATTGTTGAAAAACAAAATGTTAAGCAAATAATCAATATTAGTAATTTTCATCTATTGACATCATAAGCAACTTACTATAGTGGTGTGTGCTTGTTAAATTAAAATAATAGAAAGAGAGTTTCTTTAATGATTAACTTACGAAAAAACTTATTAAATTATGCAATGGTTGTTATGACAGCCTTGTTGATAACTGGCTGTGCTGGTGCGTTAGATAGCGTAACGGGAGCATTGGAAGATACCAGCATCAAAGGTGAGGTTATTGCTAGTGTGCAGCCTAATGCTGATAGCGCGCCGAAACGGTTTGTTATTATCAATGGTTCATATGGCGATACGCTGGAACAGAAGCATCTGCTACAAACATCAAAAAATCCTTTGACCAAACTTACTTATATTCATTTTAACCTTGATAAATTATATGTGCAACAAATATTAAGCGAGGCTGGTTGGGAAGAAGTTTCACCAGAACAGTTTCTTAAAGATAAGAGCAATGTAACGATTATCACCATGTATGCGACAGTATTTCTGAATAATAAAGCACCAAATTTGCCCCCTATTCTAACGGTAGGTGAAAAAGCCAAAATAAATGCCAAAATAGTTGGCAAAGCTGCAGGCAAAGGTCTTTTGAAAAAGGCTGCAGGGGTAAAAAGTGATGATGAAATACCTGAAGATGGCGACCCAACAGATGCTTATTACTATCTTGTTGTTGGTGCATTCCAAACCACAGATGGTGATGATAGCGCGAAAAGACCGACTGAGCTTTATTGGCAAACAACTGCCTTTCTTAAAACCAAAGTAGGATATGGCGACGAGCATGATAGAGACAATTATTCTCGCATTTTACCAGTTCTTGCCACTTTCATTAAGCCTCATCTTGGCAAAGATACTGGCGGCAAAACAACAACAGAATGGCCAAATCAAGAAATTGCTAAATTTAAGAATGAGCCAAGATTTTATGAAACTTACAAATGTGAGGCTGGCTTCTTTTTTGCAGATCTAAAAGACTTGAAAGAAGTGAAAACAAAGTCGTTGAGCACAGCACAAGCAAATCTTGAAAGAACTGAAAAAAACCAATCAAAAAATAAGTTTTTAGCAAGTCTTTTAGCGCAGCAAAAAGCTGACTATCAACAAGATATTTGGGATAACGAATATGGCATTGCAACAGTATCAGAGCTGATAGAACAAAAATGCTAGATTGCCCAATAACAATATAAGGCAAAAAATCCTTATGTGATTGAAAGACGCGTGCCATTTTAATATGAATGGCGCGCGTCATTGCGTTTACCTATTCTTGCACCAATGATTCTTCTTGCTTTTTTGATAGGGAATAGCGAGATTTTGTTGCATCAGCAATGCGCCAACATCGCCATGTTTTTTATGCGATGCCGTTGCCAGCACGCGGCCAAAATTATCATAATCCACATCATGCAGGCGGATATTACTGCCTTGTGGCAAGATTGTTTGCAAATATATTTTAGCCTTATTGGCAAGTTGTTTCTCGTTATGGCAAGCGCCTTTGAGTTCGGGCGTATCAATATGTCGCAAGCGGATTTTATGGGTGGCAATCTGCTTTGGAAAAATCGCGATATTTGCTTCGAATGTATCGCCATCGATGATGCGGATAATCTCGGCATGGTAATCGTGATAGGTGATAGTCTGGGCATGGCTGTTGATGGCACAGCCTAACAGAAAAATCGCTAATATTAAATTCAATCGGTGCATCTTATCGCATATTCTTCTTCCAGAAAACTAGGAAGCCAAATATTATGGATAAGATTTCCTAGTGAATCGGAGATTAAGAAAATCGAACGTAAGAACGACCCGATATCTTTTAAGCCTTATCGAAATAAAGCTCTGGACATGGATATCGTCTCCGATTCATACCAAGAACCGAAGCAATCATGAATGACAGCCTCACCACAAGGAATCCAGAGACAAGGCTGACATTCTTTTACGGCTGATGTTAAGCCGCTTACGTTTTGGAGTTCTTAAGCTCCTTTTAACGCCCGAATGATAAATCACCCGAACGGTGATAGTATAGCATTAAAAAGTTTTTTGTAAAAGTGTTTTTGAGTAACCTTAACGCTCACCACCGAGAGTATTAAGCACAGCGGGGGATTATTACGACACGCACGATTTTAGTGTTAAACACAGCGGTGGGATTATTACGACACGCACGATTTTAGTGTTAAACACAGCGGGGGGATTATTACGACACACACGATTTTAGTATGAAACACAGCGGGGGTTGTTAAGGGGGCATTCGCAAGATGGCGAGCTTGCCTTCGCCATCGAGAAGCGAATTCGCGCCCCCTTAAATAATAAAGCCCAAGTCGCAAAGCCCCCCATATATAATGTATCACGCACAAAAATTGGGGGGTGATTTATTGTTGCGTTTGTGATATATGGGTGAGCATGATGGATAAAGTTTACGATATAATAGTGAAATAATAGCATGAATCAAATCAAATATATAGCACCTAGCATCGTTGCTGAACATGTTCCTACCTTTCGGGTTAGTAAAGCAATTAAGCCACGCACTACTCATGCCAACACAAAACGTATATTTAATTACCATGCACCACGCCACCGTGAGCGACCACATGTCGTTAAATTTTCTGGCGGGAGATCTAGCGGTGTATTACTCTTTGTTTTGCTTGAATCAGGCTTGCTAAAAGCCGAACGTGGTGATGCTATTATTTTTAATAATACATCAGCCGAGCATCCCAAAACCTATCAGTTCGTTGCAACTTGTAAGGATATTGTAGAACAGCGTTACAAAATACCATTTTTTTGGGTTGAACATTGTACTTATGAAGATTCTCGTGCTGGTGAATATACAAGGCACACGTCGTTTCGTCTTGTGAACAGTCAGCCATACTCTGTTGCAAATCCTGATGGCTATCGTTGGCGAGGCGAGGTGTTTGAAGAATTGCTTTCACTCAAGGGATATTTGCCATCTCAATTTAATCGAACTTGCACACTTGGCATGAAGTTAAATGCAAGCCGTTCTTTTCTTAAAGAATGGTTTGCTAACACTGAAACCACTCAGCGATTAGGACATTACGGTAATGGTAGCCGTATTGATATTGATGAACTTTACAACAGACATCTTAAAAACGGTGGCGGTGTTCCTAAGGATATATTCATTAAAAAGAAAGAATGCCTTATTAATATGCCATTTGTGCGTTTTGAACAAAGATGGGCTAATTTTTCATCTGCGTGGAAACCTTTTGACAGTGATTACCTTAAGAAAAAAGGGCGTGTTCTTGGCGATGAAGCTCAATTTGGTGGCAATAAAGGTATTGAATATTTATCTTTTATTGGCTTGCGTTATGATGAAATGCGCCGTATCAACAAAACGCATCTTCGCAATAATTCACAAGCAAAAGATGCAAATTTTCGTGGTGAATATGTCTATACGCCATTGGAAGATATGAAAATGACAACGGAAGATGTTAATGAATTCTGGCAAAAGCAGGGTTGGGATTTGCAACTTAATACAACTGATAATCTCAGCAACTGCACCTTATGCTTCTTAAAAGGTGTTAAAAAATTAAGTATTGCAAATAAAAAACTTGCATCTGAATTAACTGATGAATATAAAAATACACCTGTTGATATTAATTGGTGGATACGGGTTGAGCAGGAGTATGGTCGTGATATGGTGGCAGAAAAACGAGAAATGCAAAAAGACATACCTGATAATTTTATTGGATTTTTTGGGGCAAGAAGTGGTTTTTTCTATAAATCACTGCTTGAGAATGATCCAGAACTTGAAGAAGATTATCCTGATGATGGCCTACCCTGTGATTGCACAGATTGAGGAAAAAAGATGACTGATAATAAACCTACATTACAATTTGGACGCACGAGTGATTCATCTGGCTTTATGGCAGAACTTTCAAATTATTCGAATGTTGAACCCGTTAGAATTATACGAGAATTAATTCAAAATGCACTTGATGCCGTGAGGGAAGCTGGGCGTAATGATACTATTGTTCGTTTTGAAATTGACACTATTAATAAATCAGAAATCCCTGCGATTGAAGAATATAGCAAAGCATTTGAATGTGCTTATGAAACACAAAAAGAAGAGGGAGAGTTATCTGAGCCCAACGAAAATACTGCTACTACTATTCGTGAGACACTGTGTAAAGATAAGATGAGTGTTCTTTATGTTCTTGATAATGGAATAGGTTTTGATTCATATAATATGCGAAAAGTGCTGAGCAGTGGTTCTAGTGCTAAGGGTAATGGCGGAACAGGTTCATTTGGGGAAGGACATTTAACAACAATCCCATCCTCTGATTTACGGTATCTTTTTTATGGTGGAGTATCAGAAAAAGAGAACTTTATTGCATCAGGACATTGTATGCTTGCCTCACATGATAAAAATGGTAAAAGCTTTAGTAGCAAAGGGTATTTCGTTAATAAATTAGGTGAAAAGTCTAAAGAACGCCAATTTGTAACAGATAATCAAATTCCTCCGCTTATTAAAAGTAAAATAGATTGGATAGCCAACGGTGGTTTTGATGCAAAAACAGGGTCAGTTGTTATTATTCCTGCCTTTAATCATTTTAGGATTGATGTTGCAGAAACAGAAATGGAAGTCAACACCTCTTCTTATTATGAAAAAATGAAAAAAACCATATCAGATGCTGTTGCTTGTAATTTCTTTGCTGCCATTCATGAGGGTAAATTAACGATTCAGTTTAATTGTAAAGACAATAATTTTATTTTAAAGAAAGAGAATCTTGAATCAATTCTGGATAATATTAAGGAAAATAAAAATTCTACATTTTTAAATGGTTATTATGCTTATAAAGCATTTCAAACAGTTTCACAGGGTGAGTTGATTACTATTAAAACTTCTTATGGCAGTGTGAAAGTTAAATTGCTAAAATTAGAAAAGGAAGGAAATAAACGGATTGATTTATGCCGTAATGGTATGTGGATTACTTATAGTTATAAATTACCAAATCTTCAGAATTATCGTTTCAATGATTACGAAAATTTTAATGCTGTTATTTTATTGGATAAAAATGATGGTGATATTCATAATTTAGTAAGAGGTGCTGAGGGACCAGAACATAAAGAAATTAATGTAACACGTTATCAAAATAAAGATAAACAACAAAAATTACGAAATGCTATGAGAGAAATTAGAGAGGGGATACAGGAACATCTTCGTGAATTGAAGATGGAAAATTTTATTTCTGATTTCTGGGAATTGCGAGGAAAAGTCACAGGCGGTAACAAAGGCGATAAACAGAGCTATTTTGGCGAATGGCAACCCGTTACTTCATCTTATTCTCGACCAGCACCTGATAAATTAAAATCTGATAATCCTACCCCACCAGGTCCAGTACCCAATCCTGATCCTACACCAGGTCCAAAGAAAGTTCCAACGAAAAAACCAGACCGCTCTTATCCGTTTCAAGCCATACCAATAATGACGTCAGCCCGTGAATGTAAAGTAGAAATTCGGGCGCAAAATGATATTGAAACAGCTGAAATTCGTTTTTCTCTGAATGAATCCTATGATGCAACTTGTTACCTTACCAATGAAGAGCCTTATGTTTGGTTAAAAGATATTATGATTGACGGTAAAACACTAACATCAGAAAACCAAAGCACCAACAATAGTGGACATATTATCGGTATTAGAATCGATAAATTAAATGAAACTTCATCAATGCTTCTTGATTTTAAGTTTGATATTCCTGCTGCCTCTCTTAAAGTAAATGCTAATCAGCCAGTATCTTTAAAAACACATATCTATCAAATGCCACAACCTAACAAGGAGGAAGTAAATGGCTAATATTGTTCATACCATGCCCTATCCTGTGCTTGAAGATGGTAATCTTTCTTATAATGATGGGAAATATAAAACAGATATTACCCCCTTAAATAATGGAAATTCAGTGCAAATTAAACATCATATTAGTGGTGCACCGTTTTTAGAAAAACTCCTCCAGCAAAATAAAGCGCAATTTGCTTGCACAATTGCTTTACCTAAAACCAGCTATCGTAAATTGCACATTGCTGATGAAGGACAACAAATCGTACAATGGGACAAGTCATTTGTTGCTGAACCCCCTTTGTTAAGACCCTTACTGCTTGCCACTGAAGAAATTAAACATTGTTTTACTGAAAAAGATGGTGTTGCTAATGTTTGGCATGGGCAAGAAGTTATTGTTCCAAAAGGCGCGCGAATGGCTTGCTCAACGTATTTTCAACCCAACGCATCAATCATAGGTATGTTGCATATGATAAAAGATGATAGACTTGCAGAAGGAACATTTGAAGTTGATAGCTTATCAGAATATGGATTTGTTTTTCAAGTTAAGCTTCCTCCCAATTTTCATCGGTTTGTTCATTTCCCTGATGCTGACCAGAAAGAACTTTGGCATAATATCCATGTGTTATTTCTGACGCAATGTTTACGAATTTTGCAAATAAGGTTCAATACATCTGATGATAGTGATACTGAAAATAATTGGCAACAACATATTAATTTAAGAACGCTTGCAGATATGTTAGAAGAAAAAGGTATACTTCATTGGAGTGATGATGATTTTAAACCAGAATTAGCGGCAACAAAATTGAAAAATTTGTTTGTTCCTAATATTGCACAAGCTAATGAAGATAATGCAGAGGAGGAATAGTGGATGCAATATGCAGAATTTGAAGAAGCCAAATATGAGAAATTTCAAACACAACTCTTGAATAAAGATAATCATCAGTTTCGCTGTGATTTTCTTGAGAATGTCCGTGATACGAATAAATTTTTAGAATATATGATGTTGATAGATAAAATTGATGGAGAGATATTGCCGATATTTCAAGAGCGATTCACTGAAGATGAATTTAAGGATATGCGTCGAATATTAGAGCAAACAATCTATAAATCTTGGCAAAATCTAGACCCAGCGATAGCCTGTCGTGCTTCATTTTGGGCATGGACAACAATCAGCCATATCAAAGAGGGGCAGATTGAATCGCATTATCTTGCGAGTAATGCCAAAGTTACAGGTAAAGTTAGGATTGATGAAGTCCTTCTTTCAGATAACCCAGATAAAATTGAACGAGCTATTCGTGAAATTTTGCGTAATTTTAGTGGTGTCATAGAGCGTGGCAATCGAACGGTTTATGTTGATTGTATTTTTGGCAGAGCTTGGTGGCGAAGTTATACAGCAAATATTATCTCAATGGAGAGTAATGATAATGTCAGTGAAATTCATGAATTATTTAGTCACAATCAAAAAACACATTGGGCAGAATTTGTTAGCCTTGTTATTTCGCGTAATTCAGTGCTTGGCGATTCATCCATTCGTTCGGCTGTTGTGAGCTGTCTTCTTGCTATCAAAAACGATATTGGTGATAAGAAATTTTATGATGGTTTTGCTAAAAAACTTAGCACTATCCAGCGCATGATTGGTGTTAAACAGGCGCTTCAAGAACTTGGTGTTATGGATATAAATCAGCTGAAAGATGAGTTTAATAAAGATATTATTTCTAAATTATTCTAACCCTCTCACCCCAGCACCAATTCCGCCAGTTTTTCGCCGATCATTATCGCGGGGGCGTTGGTATTGCCCGATACGATCATCGGCATGATTGAGCAATCGGCGACGCGCAAATTCTGCACCCCATGCACGCGCAATTTATCATCGACCACCGCCATTTTATCGTTGCCCATTTTGCATGTGCCAGTGGGGTGATAGATAGAAACCGTGTTGTTACGTATCCATTCCAGAGTGCCAGCATTATCATCTAGCGCCAGATTGGCATCGGGGCGGAATTCCTCAAAAATATTATCTTTCAGCGGCTGAGTGCGGCCAATTCTGCGCGCGATTTTCACGCCCTCAACCAGTGTGTTGCGGTCATTTTCAGTTGCCAGATAATTCGGGTGGATTTCGGGGTAAATATCAGGATTATCCGATACTAATTTGATACTGCCCCTGCTTTCAGGGCGCAACTGACATACCGACATGGTAAAAGCGGAGAAAGGATGCACGCCCTCGCCCGGACTATCAGCCGACCAAGGCTGCACATGAAACTGAATATCAGGGGTGAGCAAATGTTTCTGGGTTCGCATAAAGCCAACCGCCAAACTTGCCGCCATCGTCATTGGCCCTGTGCGGCTTAGAATATATTGCAAGCCGATTTTCATCTTACCAAAGGCGGAACGCACCTCGTCATTGAGGGTTGCGCCATTGCACTTAAACACCAAACGCGCCTGCAAATGGTCTTGCAAATTTTTGCCAACCCCTGCCAAATCTTTGATAACTGGAATATTGAGCGCGCGCAATTCATCAGCCGCCCCAATGCCAGAATGCATCAGAAGATGTGGCGAGCCAATCGCGCCTGCCGAGATTATCACTTCTTTACGCGCCAATATTGTCTGCAGCTTGCCCGCCTTATCTTTATATATCACCCCTTTGGCGATATTATCGTCAATGATGATTTTCTGGGTATAGGCACGGGTGATGATCCGCAAATTTTGCCGATGCTTAACAGGATTCAAAAACGCCACCGCCGCCGAGCAACGTTTGCCATTTTTGGTGGTGAGCTGAAAGTAACTCACGCCTTCTTGGGTTTTGCCATTATAATCTTTATTGTAAGGGTAGCCTGCATTTTGCGCCGCTTCAACCCACATATCGCAAATTTCGCGGGTGAAGCGCGTGTTCGCAACGCTTAATTCGCCCTTATCATAATGGAAGTCTTAAGCTCCATTTTCTTGCTTGTCTGATTTTTTGAACAAAGGCAACACATCGCCCCAGCCCCAGCCCTGATTGCCCATCTGCCGCCAACCATCGTAATCTTCGGGCTGTCCGCGCACATAAAGCAAGCCATTGAGCGATGATGAACCGCCTAACACTTTGCC
>JAHZMA010000052.1 GCA_022599575.1 Alphaproteobacteria bacterium
TGATTATCGTACGCTTTATGATTGCCCCATAATTCTATCTGCGCCATTACCTGATTGGTGAATGATGCACTCATCACAAAGCTAGGATGCCCCGTTGCACAGCCCAGATTTACCAAGCGCCCTTTGGCGAGCAAGATAATTTTCTTACCATCAGCAAATTCTATCTGGTCAACTTGCGGTTTAATCTCGTCCCATTTTAGATTAGCAAGCGCACCCACCTGAATTTCATTATCAAAATGCCCGATATTAGAAACAATCGCATATTCCTTCATCGCGCGCATATGGTCTAGGGTGATAATATCCACATTGCCCGTCGCGGTTACAAAAATATCAGCAATCGGGGCGGCTTGTTCCATCGTTACCACTTCAAACCCTTCCATTGCCGCTTGTAGCGCACAAATCGGATCAATTTCAGTTACCATCACACGGCACCCTGCCGCCCGCAAACTTTCCGCCGAACCTTTGCCAACACCACCAAAGCCTGCCACAACCGCGACTTTGCCTGCCATCATCACATCGGTTGCACGCCTGATAGCATCTACCAAACTTTCACGGCAACCATAGACATTATCAAATTTTGACTTGGTAACAGAATCATTGACATTAAAAGCAGGCACTTTCAATGTGCCATCACGCGCCATTTCATACAAGCGTAACACGCCAGTAGTTGTCTCTTCAGATATACCGCGAATATCACCCAACAATTCGGGGAATTTATCATGCACCATTACCGTTAAATCACCGCCATCATCAAGCAACATATTCGGCTTCCAGCCATTTGGCCCTTGCAATGTTTGTTCGATGCACCATTCATATTCTTCTTCAGTCTCATCTTTCCATGCAAATACGGGAATACCCGCTTTGGCAATCGCGGCCGCCGCTTGGTCTTGCGTTGAGAAAATATTGCAAGATGACCAACGAATTTCTGCGCCTAAATCAATCAGTGTTTCAATCAATACTGCGGTTTGGATTGTCATATGTAAGCAGCCCGTAATCCGTGCGCCTTTTAGAGGCTGCTTGCCCTTATATTCTGCGCGCAATGCCATCAAGCCCGGCATTTCATTTTCAGCAATCGTAATTTCTTTACGTCCCCAATCGGCAAGCGCAATATCTTTTATTTTATAATCAGTCATGAAATCCTCTTTTTAATAATCATCAACAGTAAACGCTTATCTAATTAAAGGATTCACACATCAATAGCAAGTATCTATTTACTTTTATCAGTGATTTTCTTATTGTGATATAAGATAGATTAATCTAAATATGAGTAAAAATAATGAGTAATGAAAAAATGCAACAGGATTTTGATGCCATCTGCGCCCGCGCCCAGCAAGCAAAATCAACACTTGCCACCTGTAGCAACCAAATGCGTAACAAAGCATTAACCAATGCCGCCAATTTAATCCGCACCAACAGCCAAGCGATTGAAACTGCCAATGCAACTGATATGCAAAATGCCAAAAGTGATGGACTATCGGAAGCGATGCTTGACCGTTTAATGCTGAACCAAGCCCGCATCAATGCCATCGCTGATGCGCTTGATAATATCGCTACCATTGCTGACCCTGTGGGACGCGTGATTGAAAAATGGGATAATCCTAAAAATGGCTTAAAATTTGAAAGGGTAACGATCCCGATTGGCATTATCGGCATTATTTATGAATCGCGCCCAAATGTAACGGCTGATGCCGCCGCCCTATGCCTGAAATCAGGAAATGTGGTGATTTTGCGTGGTGGTAAAGAAAGCATTCATTCATCGAAAATCATTAGCGATTATTTACGGCAAGGCATTCAGCAGGCAGGCTCGCCCACAGATGCGGTGCAATTTATCAACGAACCTAACCGCTATATGGTAGAATTATTGCTAAAAGCCGCTGGTAAAATTGACCTCATCATTCCGCGTGGTGGCAAAGGTTTAACGGGGCGCGTGATGCAAGATGCGCGTGTGCCTGTGCTTGCCCATCTTGATGGCAATTGCCATATTTATGTTGATGATAATCTGAAAGATTGTAACATAGCCGAAGCTATTATTATCAATGCCAAAATGCGGCGCACTGGTATTTGCGGTGCATTAGAAACATTGCTGATGCATGGCAATATCGCACCAAAATTATTGCCCTCTTTGCTTCAAAAACTCAATGATGCCAAATGCGTGATACGCGGTGATGATAAGGTGCAACAATATAGCGATAAGGTAGAACCCGCCACAGAAGAGGATTGGCGCGAAGAATATTTACAAAGCATTCTTGCCATTAAGATTGTGGGTAATGTTGATGAGGCGATACAACATATCAACCATTATGGCTCGCACCATACTGATGCCATTATCAGTGATGATGCTGATGCCACGCAAAAATTCATGCAGCATGTTGATAGCGCGATTGTGATGCATAATTGTTCCACCCAATATGCCGATGGTGGCGAGTTTGGTATGGGTGCGGAAATTGGCATTGCCACTGGCAGATTACATGCGCGCGGGCCTGTGGCGGCGCGTGAATTGGTAACTTATAAAAATCTTGTTTATGGCGATGGCCATTGTCGCCCGTAACTTTTGCCGATAAAGCGCGTATTGACTAATGCCAACTCTTCAGCATTTTAAGTCATTATGCCCGAAGCAAAAAGCTGGCACAATCGGGCTGTTGATGGGGTCATTCAACCCTGCCCATCACGGGCATTTGCATATCAGCAATGTTGCGCGTAAACAGTTGCATTTGAATCATATTTGGTGGTTAATTACCCCGCATAATCCGCTGAAAGACAAGCATGATTTACAGCCGCTTGCCAGCCGTATCAGCGCGGCACAAAAAATCACCCAAAAGCATGATATTCAAATTGCCGCCCCCGAACAGATTTTCGCGCATCATTATAGTGTGCGAACAATTTTATATTTACAGCGTGCTTTTCCGAATAATCGCTTTATTCTATTGATGGGTTCTGATAATCTATATCAACTACCACAATGGTATCAGGCGAAAAAATTGCTGAAACTGATTCAGATTGCGGTGATTAGGCGTCCGCTTCAGCATTATCCCGCTTTATTGCGCTTTCGCAAACAGCTAAAACATTCTGCACGCAATAGCCATCATGGTCTTATAGCCATTAACAGTAACATTAATCACATTTCAGCAACTTCTATCAGGCAACACACATGACACTCACTTCCAAACAAATCTCTCCCGATAAACTCCTCACTCTCATTAATGATATTCTCGATGATAATAAAGCCCTCAACCATGTTACAATAGATGTGCGGGGCAGAA
>JAHZMA010000053.1 GCA_022599575.1 Alphaproteobacteria bacterium
GCAATAAGGCATTCTTGATTTTAGTGTGGGGTATTTGGCGACAATCTCTTCCGCTAATGTTGAGCAATGTAGCAACATTCACCGCCCTCGTGTTGAAATACAGCGGGGGGATTATCAAGGCTTTCGTGCGTTTTTATTGACGCGGTGGGGGGCATGGGGGGCGTCATCGCAAGCTGATTGGCGCACCGCCAGAATCAGCGAAGCGTATGTCGCAAAGCCCCCCATATATAATGTGATGAGGCAGGCACGATTTTCGTATTGACGAATCTAACCATACACACCGCCCTTTGTGTCAAAAAACACCCCCTCATCACAGATGATGAGGGGGTGAGTGCATCACGCCGTTTTTCTTATATTAGCGGTTACGAACCAAATAAGCGTTTCATCAATGCGCGGATATTTTAAGGCATCATCAAAAAGCTACTAGATTACAATCGAGTAAGACTTCGGGTGAAAATATATTTTCACCCGATATAGTCGCTACGGATTGTAAACTCTAGTAGCTGGGAATTAGTAACCGTTGATACATAAAAAACGGTGCGACGCTTTTTGGCATCGAAACGCTTGGACATATAGCGCCGCTTCCCAGCCAAAACTGAAAAACAGCGCATCTTTGACGCAAACAATAATGTCATGAAAATCGCGTCAATTACGGTTGATGCAACCGTATGTATCAAAAGAAGTTACTAAACCCCACGCTCGAAAACTTTCCAAACGATGGGGTTAGTATATAGGGTGTGGGGGAGGAATGCAAGTTATTTTTAAATATGCACCGCTCTTAAATAATAGGGAAGCGTCATGCAGTTAATTTAGAGTTGTTTTATTTTTTCCATAAAAGGCTTTTTTCTTGTTTCTTGCAGTAAATTTTATTGTCCGTGATAGAATAATTTTTTAATGAAATATATGTTTGGCAGTCTTTACAGAAAAATAAATTTTCAAATTCACAAACATCTTGCCAAAAAGCTTGTGTATCGGCAAAACAAGGATTCTCATTATTATTATGCGAACCTTTATTTCCTATAAATGATGTAAGTCTTTCAAAGATAGGTTGTTTTGCTATTTCGGGAGATTTTTTATTTAGCCTGCCTTTGATTGCAGATAGCAACTCATCAGACATTCTATCCTCATTCTTATCATTAAAACGAAAAGGAACTGGAATCTCTAATTCAGAGGCAATATTTTTAAGAATTGCTTCTAAATATGTTCGGACATCAGGAGCTAAGTTTTCTGAATTATTTGCTTCAATTTTTGCTTCAATTCTTTCCTTAATCAATCCCTCTGCTTTATCCATATACGTGCCCTCAGTGCTATTATGCTTAATATTTTTTATCAACCAATCTTTACCTCTAACTTTATCTTGCATAAATTTAAACCAAAAATTTTCATGTGTTAGGACTATCAATTGATAGTCCTTATATTGCTCAATTAGTAAATCACCAAAACGTTTACGATGATTAACATCAAAACTTGAAATAACATCATCTAAAACAATGAATTTATTGGTTTTATTAAAAGCTTCTACCGATGCAAGGAAAAAAGCAATTCCAATGCGATTTAAATATGATTCACTCAAATATTTATGTGGGGGGTATATATTTGTATTGTCCATAAAATCGAACTCAATTGTAATACCAGTAAGCTCATCATCATTTCCCACAGGTACTAATTTTATATTTTCTATTTTGTTATCTAAATTAAGAAATTCGCAAATCTCATTGATACGATTTGAAAAAGTATCAAAAAAATCTTTCAATGCTTTCTTTTGACCCGCTAGAAAAATTTTATAGATTCGTTCCATAGCATCTAATTGTGTTTTATATACAGCGTCCTCTTTTTCAAAATTTTTGATAGAAGTATAAGCGTGCCCTGCAGACTTTATTTGATGATAAGCTTCTAATTTTGGATTCCCTTTTCTTTTTGTTTGTATTGAAGATAGCTCTGCTCTAACTTTTTTTTGAATAGCTGCCAAAACACTTTTATCAACTATTAGCCCCTCTCTATTTTCTAAAGACTGACTATCGGAAGGTTTTATTTTCAATGTATCCTTATATTTTTCAATCTTGGATTTTAATATACCAAATTCTGTTTTATACATAGTGTTTTCTGAATTAGTAATTACTGTTTCAGTTAAAACTGCTGATACATGCCGTAAGCATGTATCAGCTTGTTGAGATAAGTTATCTTTAAAATGAGCAAGCTTTTTTTGCTCCTGTCTTATGGCTTCAAGTTCATTCAATTTATGTTTGATTGAATCAAGCAATACCTCTTTATTCTGGCTTGTTAGGCAGAGAGGACATTTAGATTCAATATAATTATTATCTTCTAGAATTTCTTTACCAGCGGAAAGCAATTTTTCAAAAAGCAATTTTCTAAGTTTGTCAATATCTAACGCTATTGTTTCGAAAGCTTCCTTATAAGCATCATATTGTTTTTCTAGTTCAGTTAAACTGTCAGGTAATAATACCAGTTTTTCATTAATCTTATTTAAGCAACTTTCTTGATTTATTGTTTGGCTATCGTCAGGTTGTTTGATTGTCTTTAAAATACCATTTATTTCTTGCAAACAAGATACACTCAAATCCAAAGGTTCTAGTAGTTTGTTTGTCGCTTGAATAAATTGCTCATCAGATGTAATATTACACTTAAATTGCTCCATAATTATGCTTTGTTGTAAAGCTATTTGTGTTGGAAAATTTTTCCCTTTAATCTCTCTTTGCAACTGACTGTATGTTTCTTTTAATACTTTTCTTACTTTGGTGACTTCAGAATATCCGATGATAACTGATAATTTGTTTAAACGTTCTGCTTGCGTGGTAACAATAAAATTATTTAAATCTCGATATCTTAATATAAAGTTTTCACTTTGCGATATCTTAATATATTCAGCGACATTAACATCGGTATTAACGGTTGTAGCTTTTGATGCTTTTTCTGTAGTTTTAGAGATGTGTTCATCAGATAATCCTTTTATACTTAACTGCACAAATCCCTTTTCATTATCTGATAAAGTGATATTCTGTATTATAGAATTGATGTCTCTTCCAATCTCATTGCCAGTTAAATAGTCAACCTTATCGTAATAAAACCATTCGAGAACGTCTGCAATAGTGCTTTTTCCTGTCCCGTTATCACCATAAAATAGAGCAGACTTTTCTTGTAGATTAAGTACTAATTCTGTTTTAACTCCACGCAAACCCTTTATTTTTAAGTTATTTATTTTCATGGTTATTTCTCAACTCTTCTAAAGCATTTAGTAGATTTGTTTTTGTAAGTTTATCGTTTTTATGTGCATTTGTAATAATATTAACAATATTTAAATCTAAATTTTCATCATTTTGTATATCGGTAATAAATTCTTCTAAAACCTCTTGACCATTTTTAATATTTTTTGTCATTATTCAAAACTCTCCCAGTTTATTGTAATATCTAAATTTTTTTCTATTGATAGTAGATCATAGCCTGACTTGTTATTGCAAATAGGATATACGCCATAATGTTTAACAAAATCTAAAATAAAAAAACTTTCAAGGTTTTCAATACTTAAAGTCCATATATTTTTTAACATTTCAAAATTTATATAGGTAAAAAGTAAATTATCAACCTTATTATAGCTGACAATGCCTTCATTGCCTGATGTGCCTTCCAAATGCCCTTGCAATCGTTTTCCAATACTACTTGTTCTTTTTTCACTCATTCCAATGTAAATTAATCGTGAACTTTTAAATGGGTATCTAATTTTAATATCAGAATTGTAAATCAAATAAAGCCCTGTTATTCCCACTAGAGGTTTTATGTTCTTGAGTGAAAACTCTTTTCCGTCCTCAAAAAATAATTGTATTTTTTTTGTGTCATTTCCCATCCCCCTAATACCACGCATCATTGCGAGAATCTTTCGTGGTTTTGATAAATTCGCATAGATTCTCATCAAGCCCCGCATCAATATCGGGTGCTTGATAATCCTCTAAAATTTGCTTCCATTGCTTATTGGCGCGCGTTAAGGCGTCTTGACTGCCATCTTCTTCCCATTGTTCCACCGAATTACTATCAGAAAGCGTGGCTTCATAATAGGCGGTTTTATAATTGGCAAGCGTATGTTGCGTGCCTAAAAAATGCCCGCCAGGGTCAACTTCTTTATAGGCAGCACGTGCTAGCGTGTTATCGTTACATTCTAACCCTTGTAGTAATTTGGCATAGCCGCCCAAACGGTCGGCATCTAGCACTAATTTTTCAAAACCAGTGGCAAGCCCGCCCTCTAGCCAGCCAGCGGCATGGATAATAAAATTACCGCCGCCCATCACAGTGGAATGAATCGAATCCGCGCTTTCATAAGCGGCTTGGGCATCGGCAAGTTTAGAGGCCGTTAGGCTGCCGCCACAACGCAAGGGCAAGCCCCAACGCCGCGCTAATTGCCCGATAACATAGTTAGACATTGTGGGTTCGGGCATGCCAAAAGTGGGTGCGCCACTGCGTAAATTCATTGATGATAGAAAATTACCCATCACAAAAGGTGCGCCCGCTTTGATAATCTGGGCGTATGTGCAACAGGTAAGGGCTTCTGCCAATGCTTGGGCAATCGCGCCAGCAGTGGTAACAGGCCCCATCGCGCCACCTAATATAAAGGGCGCAACCACAATGCCTTGCCCTGCACCGCAATAGACCTCAATCGCATTGGTAACGACTTGGTCAATCAGCAAGGGCGAGTTGGTGTTGACATTCGCCATGATA
>JAHZMA010000054.1 GCA_022599575.1 Alphaproteobacteria bacterium
AATTTTTATGCAAAATAATATCGCCAATCGCACTATTTTTTGTAAAGACAATCTTGATATATTGCAAGGCATTGATAGTGAGTCTATTGATTTAATTTATCTTGACCCACCTTTTAACAAAAAGAAAACCTTTACCGCCCCTATTGGTAGCTCTGCAGAGGGTGCGGCATTCAAAGATACATTTAGACAAGAAGATGTTAAAAGTGAATGGCTACAAACGATTAAGGAAGATAAGGATAATATATTTAATCTGCTAGAGGCGGTTAAAAATATTGAAGGCAGAACCTCTTACAATTTTTGTTATCTTGCCTATATGGCAATCAGATTGATAGAATGCCATCGCGTGCTAAAAGATACAGGAAGCCTGTATCTACATTGCGATTCTACCATGAGCCACTCTCTCAAATTACTGCTTGATTGCATTTTTGGTGAGAAAAATTTCCGTAACGAAATTATTTGGGGCTATAGAACGCAAGGCGTGGCTATGAAATGGTGGCCTAGAAAACATGATACGATATTTATGTATGTGAAAAAGCCAAACTACACCTACACACCAACGATGGAACGGCAATATTATGCCAAGCCATTCAGGCATACACAAATAGATGATGACGGCAAATTTTATGTCGACACCTATTTAAGAGATGTTTGGGACCATGATGAAACAAAACCCCATATCAGTCAATCACCTGAACGACGTGGTTACCCTACGCAAAAGCCATTGGCATTGTTAGAACGCATCATCACTGCCTCAAGCAATGCAGGCGATATTGTGCTTGACCCCTTTTGTGGTTGCGCCACCACATGCATTGCTGCCGAACGCTTAAACAGAAAATGGATTGGCATAGATGTATCAGTCAAAGCATTCGAATTGGTTAAAACACGGTTGGGTGAGGAAGTAGAATGGGACGGCAGTCTATTTCAGGAAGAATTGGTTACGTTTCAAACCAAAGCACCGAAACGAACAGATAGGGGCGATGATTATATATTGAAAAAGAGCGTTTATATTATATCTAACCCGCAATATCCCGATGATTATAAGGTTGGCATCGCATCTGATGTTGCTAACCGCCTTAATAGCTATCAAACCAGCGACCCTAACCGAAATTATCGGCTTGAATATCATCTGGAAACACCGCATTTCCGCGCCATAGAAACATATATTCATGAAAAATACGATAATAAACATGAATGGGTGCAAGGCGCGCTAAAAAATATCATTGCTGATATTGAGGATAAACATACCGAAATGGAAAAAAATTGAGTGGGCAATCGAGCGAGACTTAAATTGAAAGCGATTTTAACACGCACGGCTTTAATATTGACAATTATTAAAGAATTGTATAAATTCATAAAATAATAACCCTAAACTAGGAGATTATGGTTTTGTTAAAACAAAAGATGAAACCTTTTTTGTGTTGCTTTGGAAAAAAATGGTGTTTTTTTATGATTAGGAGGGTTATTTTTTGAGCAAAAAACCTTTAAATATTATTATTTTTGTATCATATGTTGGTGGATTAGAAAATTTATATTCCATTTATAAGGCATGCTTGAAAGACGAAAACTGTAATACTTATATTATTGTAGATAATTCTGTTGATTATTTTATGAAGCGCAATTTAGGAAACAACATCATTAATAATTATTTTGCACAGCATAAAATTCCAATTATTGATTTTTATGATGAAAATACGAAAAAATATTTGGATATAGGAATATTGAAACCAGATGTTATTTTTTTACAAACCCCATATCATCTACCGACTGATATTTTAGAACACCCTTGTGTATGCAACATTCCTTACGCGTTTTTTTTAACAACAAGCGACTCTGAAGTAAGATTTTATTCAGGTGAAGCCTTTGAAAGTGCTTGGCGAATATTTGCACCAACAGAATATCACAAAAAGAAATATCAAGAATATGGCAATCCTGATAGCAAGGTAATTGTTATAGGTTACCCTAAATTTGATAGATATCATGAAGAAATTGATGAAAATAAAAGTAAGTGGAAGATAGACCGTAAAAAAAATCCTCATATTCAGAGATTATTATGGTGTTCTCATTGGACGTTTCCTAAAGATAACGATGACTTAAACGGCAAAAACAAGCTTGGCGCATCTACTTTTTTACAAAATTATTTATATTTTTTAGAATTAGCAAAACGAAATAAAAATATTGAAATTATTTTTCGTCCTCATCCTTTTTTATTAAAAACTTTGCTAGATGAAAACTATTTATCAGCAGAAAAAATATCTCATTACCTTCAAGAGATTGCTTTACAAGAGAATATGTCAATTGATGCAAACGTAGAATATTTTGATGTATTTAAAACATCCGACATTCTTGTTACCGATAATGGTTCATTTCTTGGAGAATATTTGCCTACTAAAAAACCTATCATCTATACACATAATTATAAAAATGATACTTATCATTTAAATTCTTTGGGTATAGAACTAACAAAGGATTATTATATTGCACGCAATGTTACGGAACTAGATGATTTGATAGAAACTGTATTAATTAAGAAAAATGATTATAATCAAACGAAACGCATCGACGCGATGAATAGACTTATTCCTAATATCAATGAAAAAGCTGGAATAGCTATAAAAAATTATGTGTTAAAAGCATTTGAAAGAATTTAGATCATTTTAACGTTAAATTAAATCACTTTTATTTTCATGGCACACTTAAAATATGCTATAAAAATCATATTAAAACCACCACACATTAAAAGGTTTACTATTATGATAACTGTTTTTTTACCTTGTCGTTATGGCTCGCAAAGAGTGAAAAATAAAAATACAAAACCATTTTGCATGGATACACAAGAAAGTTTGTTGGAAATTAAGCTAAAACAACTCATAAAGCTAGATATGGTTGATATAATTTTGCTTTCCACCAATGATGATTATGTGAAAGAAATAGCAAATAAGATAGACAACAAAAAAATCGTGCTTGATGATAGACCCGATTCACTTGGAAATTCAAAGACAAAGACAGACGATCTTATTCAATATGTTGAACATATTATTCCTGAAGGTGATGTGTTATGGACACATGTAACATCGCCCTTTGTTAATGAAAAAATTTATGCTGATGCGATTATAAAATACAAAGAAAATCTTACAAAAAATCATCAATCCCTGATGTCAGTCATAGAAATAAAAAATTATCTCTGGCAAAATGGGCTTCCTATCAATTATGATTATCAAAATGAAAAATGGCCACAAACACAAACATTAAATTCTGTATTTGAAGTTAATAATGCTATTTTTATGACAAATATTGATATTTATAAAAATGAAAAAAATAGAATTTGTCAAAACCCTTTTTTATTTAAGATGAGTAATTTTAATAGCCTTGATATAGATTGGGAAGATGATTTTGATAGGGCGCAAAAATTATGGAAAATCAGTAAGCCATAACAATCAATATATTTTGTGAATAAAATTTGCCTAGATTGCCCCCATGCCCCCCGCTGTTACTCAAAACTAGCAGTGGTGTGAGTTTCGGTTACTTAATACAAAGGCAGAGGTGAGTTTCTAGGAGTGTAATACGCGGTGATTTCGGCAGGCGGTTACTGAGCTTGCCGAAGGGCAATCACCTGTTTAGGTGCGTGTTGATCACCCAATATCACCTTGAATAGCTAACAAATGAACGCGTTCGGCAAGTGGTAATGTATCAAGATGTTCTGTGATGATTTCTTTGGATTTTATGCATTCAGGATGGGGTTGACTTCTTTGCGAAATAAGATCTAACACATCTGTAATTCTGCCGTAACTATCGCCATCATGATAACTGCCAAAGGTGTATTCTGCATCAACATCAGCACCTGCCTGCAATAATAATTTTACCATTTGTGATAATTCGGGGTGAACATATTTACTATCGTTATAGGTGCAATTCCAAAACAACCATATCAATGGAGCTCCATTAGAAGAAAAATCGCCAGAATCTGATACTGTTGAAATATCTGATTCAACATCAACACCTGCATTCAGCAATAATTCCATTTTTTCAGCATTATGTATGTCGTCCAATATCATGGCATGCAATAGCGGATGTATATCTGTATAGTAAGATTCAAAGTTACGCGTTTTTACTTCTGCATTTACATCCGCGCCCCAATCAATCAATTGCTTCAATCTGGCGATATCATTATCATAAATTGCTTGATAAAGTATCTCTGGCTCTGTATCAGATTCAGTGATGTTAGCCCCCATCGCTATCAGCATCATTTTAATTTTCAAATTATCTTTTATTACCATTAAAGCGGTTTTATCCTGATTGTTCTTTGCCTCAATATCCACACCTGCATCAATTAATGTTTGAAAAATTTCCGTTTGCTCCGAAATGCTTGCCTTGTGAAGAACCGTGTTACCTTCATTATCGGTGGCATTGATATCCGCACCTGCCTCAATTAATGTTTGAAAAATTTTCGTTTTCCCCGAAATGCTCGCCTTGTGAAGAACCGTGTTACCTTCATTATCGGTGGCATGAATATCCGCGCCTGCCTCAATTAATGTTTGAAAAATTTTCGTTTTCCCCGAAATGCTTGCCTTGTGAAGAGCCGTGTTACCTTCATTATCGGTGGCATGAATGTCCGCGCCTGCCTCAATTAATATTTGAAAAATTTTCATTTGCCCCGAAATGCTTGCCTTGTGAAGAGCCGTGTTACCTTCATTATCGGTGGCATGAATATCCGCGCCTGCCTCAATTAATGTTTGAAAAATTTTCGCTTGCCTCGAAATGCTTGCCTTGTGAAGAGCCGTGTTACCTTCATTATCGGTGGCATTGATATCTACGCCTGCTTCTATCAATGTTTTTATGGCTTCTATATCTCTCTTAGAAACTGCCAGATGCAAGGGCGTGTTACCAAATGGATTTTTTTCATAGATAGTTGCACTTGTTACAGTCTTGTTAGCATCTATCAGCAATAATATCGCCGTTGATAGCAATAATACGAGTCCAATAAATGGATATAAAAATTTACGATATTTCATGTAACCAGATTACTAGCATGATAGTTGTTTGTCAAATGATATAAGCAATGCCAAAAATTATCCCCCATACCCCCGCTGTGCTTAATACTGAAGGAGGAGTGCGTGTCGCTTGGTGCTTAATACTATTGGTGGTATAAGTTTCTGTTTATTAATACTAAAAGCATAGTAAAGTCTCACATCAGCTCCACGAAATCCCACCAAAATATACCCGAAATCCTACTTTATCCCACTTTGTCCCACTTTATCCCACATGTTTTTTTATCAGCCGTGTAAAACGACACTAAATTTTCACCTCCGCAAATCATCACCGCAATTTTTTCGCCCTAATAATAAAAGCCTCTGCCATTTTGCCAATTGTATCTTTCATCATCAGCGATAGGATTTGGTCGTATAATTTTAGCTTCATGCTGAAATCAATATAGAATTGCACATTGGTTTGTGCGCCATCATTGCACGGTATTAATTGCCAATAGGCGTAAAGTTGTTTTACCGCATTATTGGCTTTGTGATATTTCGGATTATCGCATTCAATCGGCACGCGCATTTCAACCCGCAGATTTTGCCTATCAACCACCACTTCCGAATAAAATTTTTCCTTAAAATGCTGAAACCCTATCAGTAGCAAGCCGATATGCCTATCATCACTCAATGTTTCCACCAGTCTGCTACCCTGACACCATGGCAAAAAATCTTGATAGGATTCCACATCCGAGATAATTGCAAAAATCTGTTCTGCCGTAAGCGACACATTTTGTTCAGCGCGATATTCCATGATACCGCCCGATTATGATACGCCTTTTAATATTTGGCGCGCCTGTTGTAATTTCTTAAAATCATCACCCGCATGATGCGAAGAACGCGTGAGAGGCGTGCAAGCCACCATCAAAAATCCCTTGCCATAAGCGATTTTTTCCAATTCCTTAAATTCATCAGGCGTTACAAAGCGGTCAATCGGTGCATGTTTTGGGGTTGGCTGTAAATATTGTCCAATCGTGATAAAATCCACCTGTGCAGCGCGTAAATCATCCATCACCTGCATCACTTCTTGTTTACCTTCGCCTAAACCCACCATCATGCCAGATTTGGTAAAAATATTGCCATCAATTTTTTTGACGCGATGCAATAATTCAAGCGAGGTAAAATAGCGCGCACCTGGGCGAATATGCGGATATAGGCGTGGCACCGTTTCCATATTATGATTAAACACATCGGGCTTTGCCGCCACTACTGTTTCTATCGCGCCTGTTTTATCGCGAAAATCTGGCGTTAAAATTTCAACCGTGCTATGCGAACATTTCGTCTTAATGGCGGTAATCACTGCCACAAAAGCTTCGGCACCGCCATCGACCAAATCATCACGGTCAACCGATGTAATCACCACATGTTCAAGCCCCATCTGGGCAACTGAATCCGCCACCCGATAAGCTTCAAACGGGTCTGGCGCAAATGGCTTGCCCGTTGCCACATTGCAAAAGGCGCAGGCACGCGTGCAGATACTGCCCAAAATCATAAAAGTTGCGTGTTTTTTTGCCCAACATTCGCCGATATTCGGGCAAGCGGCTTCTTCGCAAACCGTGACCAATTTTTTATCGCGCACAATTTTCTGTGTGGCAAAAAAATCAGGATTATTGCTAACACGTATCCGTAGCCAATCGGGCTTTTTGGCAGAATAGTTATCAGGATTTTTTTGTTTTTCAGGGTGGCGTTTCGCACCTAAACGAATATTTGCTTCATGTTCCATACTAGCGATTATAATGCTTTTGCAGAACAATTGCCATATAATTTTGAGTTAAAATCAAGCGCGTATAATATGGGTTCAATTCGCTTGACGGCGCATCATTAATTAGCTTGGCGGCGCATCATTAATTAGCTTGGCGGCGCATCATTAATTAGCTTGGCGGCGCAGGAAAGCAGGAATATCAAGCTCTTTACGGCTTAACATTTTGCCACCATTCACGGCTTCTTTTGCGACATCTTCATCAGAGAAACCATCATCAAAAGGGAGATCAAAACTTTCGACCTTTGTTTTATTGCTAAATTCTTGTTTCTTTTTGGATTTTTCTAAAGGTGACTGATGGCTTTGCCCCTGATTGTTTTTTAAGGATTTTTCTGCTTCTAACTTTTCTTCTGTTCTGGTTTCTGTACCGCCCCTTTTCAGCCTAAATGGTATTTTTTGTCCCATATTCGGTGCTGATGCCTGTGATTGAGCTTGGGATTGTGATTGTGAGGAACGCTTAATATTCACCTTATGTGGTGCTGGTGATACCGCTTCTTGCTGTTGGCTATCATCATATTGTGCATCATCATATTGGGTATCATCATATTTTCTGGCATCATATTCCTCATATTGCCCGCTATTATCATATTGGGTATCATCATATTCCTCATCAGCGATATTAATATCATCATCATGATGCGCGTCATCATTATGGTCAGCATTATGATGTGTTGGTCTCATTTTTTGGATATGCTCTACCATGCCTGTGCCATTATTTTGAGGGATTTGCGAATTTTGGGACGCGCTATTCGCTGGCTGTTGCGTATGTCTGCTAATATTATCAAGCTGCGATTGCACTTGCTTCATATCTTGCATCACATGATTATCAATTTGGATGTTGGGTTGGGCATGGTTGGCAAAATGAATTTTCGCGCGCAACTGTTCCAATTTTAGATTGGCATCATAATTATTGACATCAACATTATCACCTTGAATTGCTGATTGTGGCATGTTTTTGCCATAGGGTATGTTATTACCCTGCGGGGCTGGATTACTCTGCGGAGCTGGATTAGCCTGCAGTGGCATTTGTTGTGTGTTTTGTGCGCGCTGATTGTTCTGTTGCTGATAATGATGCGGCACATTGATTGGGTCATCACTAATCACCATTTCATGAATCGGCAAGGCATTGCCATTGCGATTCAGGTAAAAACCTTGCTGTTGTTGTGCCTGTTGCATCGCAGCATATTGTTGCTGTGGTTGATGTTGGTGTTGTTGCGGGTAATTGTGTTGTGTCGCCATTTGTTCGTGATGTTGTTGTGGCTGAAATTGTTGCGGTTGCGGTGATTGCGGCGATTGTGGTGAGGTTTGATTGTGCTGTATCGGTATCGGTTGTGGTGATTGCGCTTCTATTGGTGGCTGTTCCGTTTTAGTATTCTCGGTTTCGTTGGTTTTTTTGGCTATGATTTCTGGTTTATTATCTTGCGTTTCGTCTGTTGTGACTTGCTCTGCTTCAGTTGCCACGCTTTGCTCAGTTGGCGCGGGTTGTTGCGTCTGCTCTTGTGTTATTTTTTCATCTTCTAAATCATCAACCATCGGCATATCGCTATGATTATGCGCGATGCCAGTGGCTAAAATGGTGATTCGAATCTTGCCTTGCAGTTTTTGACTGGCAGATGCACCAAAAATCAATTGAGCATTTTCCGATGCCGCTTCTTTAATCATATTCACAGCACGGTCAACCTCAAGCAATCCTAAATCATCACCGCCCGTTACATTGACTAACACGCCTGTGGCATGTTCTAATTTCACATCATCTAATAGCTGATTATTTAATGCCCGTTCTGCCGCTTTAATCGCCCTATCATCACCCTCTTCTTCGGCGGTGCCTATCAATGCTTTGCCACGTTCGCCCATAATGGTGGTGATATCGGAAAAATCAAGATTGATAATCCCCGGCATCGTCATTAAATCGGTAACGCCTTTAATACCCGCAGCCACAACTTCGTTGGTCATATTAAACGCATCGTTAAAAGTGGTTGTCTCATCAGCAATGGCAAATAGATTTTGATTATTAATCACCACCAACGTATCAACATATTTGCCCAGATTACGGATACCGATTTTTGCGGTTTTTAAGCGTCTGTCGCCTTCAAAGCCAAAAGGTTTGGTGACTACCGCCACCGTTAACACACCCATATCGCGCGCAATTTTGGCAATCACCGAAATCGCGCCCGTGCCAGTGCCGCCGCCCATACCAGCGGTTAGAAACAATAATTGCGTGTTGCTAATCATTTCTTTGATTTCATCTAACGCTTCATGCGCCGCTTGCGCGCCCGTTTTGGGGTTAGAACCCGTGCCTAGCCCTTGCGTGGTTTGCGCGCCTAGCTGGATTTTTGTTTCAGCCAGACTATGGTCTAATGTTTGTTGGTCGGTGTTACAGGCAACAAAATCAACGCCTTCCATACTGGCGCGTATCATGCTGTCAACGGCATTACTGCCCGCCCCGCCGATACCAATCACTTTGATTTTTGTACGCGGAATAATCTTTTTGTTAGGAGACTGCTGATGATGATTTTCAGCTAAAGAAACATTGATTGCCATACCAAACCTCTTTTGGTTAATGAATTTTTCAGACTTCCGTCTGCAAACCATTTTCCTCCGATGTTTGAAACAAATACAATAAGTGCCCTATGATAGAGATAGGACTATGCACCATAAAACTTCTAGCAAAAACCATACCTATTTGAGTGGTACTCTTATTTTTACAATCTTGCTTAGCTGTCATATTATCTGCTTTATGAAGTGATTCTTGACGAATTTTTGCTAATTTGTCAAGTCTTGAAATAAAAATAATGTATTTTTTTTGAAATTTGTGGTTTAGAGGCCGTGATTTTAATGTTGAGTAACCTGACACGCGTGATTTTAGTGTTAGACACAGCGGGGGAATTATCAAGACACGCAATTTATGAGTATTAAGCACAGCGGGGGTTGTTAAGACACGCACCTTAATGAGTATGAAGCACAGCGGGGGGCATGGGGGGCATTCGCAAGGGCGTGGGCTCCGCCCTCACGCCCGAGAAGCGAATTCGCGCCCCCCATATTATAAACGAAATTACCGCACCCCCCTTGATATATTAAATGTTATTAAGGCATATTATGTTGATGCGTTATTTAAGGTATTGACGTTGCACCTTTATTGGCTAACGCTTCGATATAGTCTTGGACAGTAATGGTTGAAAGAGTGGCATTATATTTTGTTTTAAGCCATTGATATTTTTGTCTTATTTTAGGACTATTGCTTTTTAACCCTTTTATTATATATGGTCTAATTTTCACCATATAAATAACCCAATCTTCATTAGGGTCATCAAACTCACTAGCAACGCTATCATATGAAATATAATCAATGTAATTGAAATCGTCAGTATCTTTCCTTACTAGCCCCATAATATATTCTTTTTCGTGTTCAGCAGGATGCAATCTAATAGAATGGTTTTTAGCTTCATCAATAATATTATCTGGAATAATAATTCGTGGATAAATAGCAATATCTTTCTCTAAAGAATAGGCTTCATTTAAAGCAGGTCCGAAAATATTTTTGTCACCATGATGCAAATCTCCAATCGCACACCCCCCTCTTAACAACATACCAAATCGTAGTACATGTGATTGCACGCGCCTTATATCAAGCATTGTAAAAAAAATCTCAGAACCTTGATTATAATCAAACGATATAACAAATGTATCTGAAAATTTTGTTACTTTTTTTGATTCAAATATTTCGGGTGGTGTATCAGGAATTAGTTTATCATAAAGAAAATCCATCCTATCTATAATATCACTTGGTTTTAATTTATCTTGTTCGATAATGTCCTTAAAACCTAAAATATCTAAGAAGAAAACGATTTTTTTCTCATATTTTGCTGTATCTTTTGTTGCCATACCGCCTATATTAATGAATATTATTGGTTGTTGCAAGCGGTAAATGCAATTTTTGTGTGTGTTACTCACTCCGTGCTTTGCACCCTAGACCCCTGCTTTCGCAGGGGAGACGATGGGGAGAGTGTGTGAAGTGTGTAACACAAAGGGCGATGTTTAGTTTCAATAGCTTTCATAATATCAAGGGGGGTGCGGCTTCACTTCTCGGTGGGCAAGGCAGAAGCCGCCCACCTTGTGAAGACCCCCCTTGATAATCCCCCCGCCTTACTCAATATTAGCAGTGGTGAGTGTTGCTCAACGTTAAAAACTGCAAGGGGCAGATTTTGCAAATAGGGCGTTAAAATTCAAGAATGAACATTTTCATGTTGAACGGCGTTTTGTCAGTAAGCAAAAATATCTCACAGAATATTTAGGCGCATCAGAGGCGTTATCACTTCAAAATGCCACTTTATCGCAAAACCTAACGAAACATTTCAGTGAGCATGCACAAATCAAAAAATTGGCACTCAATTCTTCTTTCGGTAATTTAATTACCGCCTCTGCATTGTTGGATACAAAAAGCACGGACAGTAAAATATTTTTAGAGGAACTGAAAAAATTGCGTGATGGCAAACCTTACACAGCATATATTAAAAAAAATTATGGCGAGGTAACAGACGATGCTATGACTGAACTAATCAAACTGACTACCGATGCCGTGATTCGTGATTACACCATGTTGCTAATGTTTGAAAAAATTGCTAAACTGGCTTGTGAGTTTCAGAAATATACTGAGGGGAAAGATAATTGCAATTTGCCGCAATTACAGCGCAACATCACTGATGCAAAAAAATTATTAGAAACACAAAAATTTGCGAAACCACAATAGTAAGGAAAATCAAATGAACATAGAAAAATACCGCCCTTTCATCGTTATAGTTATTATATCTATCATACTCATCATGGTGGGTATGATGCTCGTTAGGTCAGAAAAAAATGACATCAACCAAACATCTTCCACTGAAGAACCAATTATCATTGAGGAAGCATTTTCCACCGAACAATCAGTTTGGGAAACCGAACCCTCGTCCGAGCTTTTGGTAACAGATGAAATAAAACTGCTCTATTATTATATTTTTCTTAGACAAGCAAAGTTTCGTGATATTTTAACTGAAGCAGAGATTGCGATTATTATCGATGAATTAAAACAATTTCAACCAGAAGCTTTGAATAAATTACTCTATCATGATGCAGAAATGTTTCAAATGCTTGAAAAAAACATATCGGTTACACAATTCTCTTCACCCAATCCAGAATATGCAAGACATTATGTTAATTATAAATATAACGACACAGAATATAAAATTTCATTTTCAGAAACCATTGAACAAGTTTGGTTGAGGGGAAGAACAGAAGAGTGGCATACCAACCTTTTGCCCGAGTTCCCTGATGATGGGGGTCCCTTATTTGTTAAGTTAACCAATGCAAACAACAATAACATTATTCCACTGATTCAGTTTTTTTTAGATAATGGTGTTGATATTAATATGCAGAATCCAAAATTTGGTAATACAATTTTTAGTTCCGCTGGCACATTAGAAATTGCACAATTTCTAATAGCAAATGGTGCTGACCCTACCGTCGTCACAAATAGTGGTGCCACCCCTTTAATACATGCGATTAGCGGAGAGGATTCCAATGAATTGATAAAGCTTTTAATTGATTTAGGGGTGGATTTACATGCCAAGTCATCTTTTTATGGCACTGCGCTTGATGAGGCAAAAGATACAGTTAGAATTTTAGAAAGAGATTATTATGAAATGGATAACACCGATATTAAATATGATAACCCTGATTTATTTAATTCATTCCCCGCCCGTATTGAAAAAGCCGAAG
>JAHZMA010000055.1 GCA_022599575.1 Alphaproteobacteria bacterium
GGCAAGTCGCTGATGCAGTTGCATCTTCTCTGCTTCGGTGAGGGTTTGATTTTTTTCAATCTTCATCAAAATAGAAGCATCAGTTTTTTCTAGCTTCAACATTTTCACGCGATAATTCATCAGCTGATTAAAAGCTTTTTCTGGCAATGAAGATAATTTACCGCCATTATCAAGCTGTTTAATCAGCTCATTCGTGCGCGATGACCCAGCATAATTCGGCTTATATTGAATTTTGACGAACTCGACTGCCAGCGCATCAGATAGGGGAATGCTTTTGATAATGCCCAGAATGCTCTTGAAAGCAGTATCATTATTAAGCTGGTTGAAAAGAGTATTAAGGCTAGGGCGCGTGCGAAACTGATTGGAATAAATTGTCAATGTTTTGGCAATTTTGATAATGGCAAGATATTCCTCATCTTTGGTAAAGCTAGTAATATTGCGCGATGATTGCATCATACCTTTCAAACATGTTATTTCTTGCGGTGTTAGTTGAAACGCCGTGCCAAGTATTTTAGCAAATCTTTCAATGAAATTACTATCATTAATGGCTTGGGAGAGTTTGGTCATCGCCTTATAGGCCTTATCAGCTTCTTGGCGCGGTAGCGTGAGTCCTTTCTCAAGCTTTTCAAAATAAGATTGTAAAAGATTTTTTTCATTGCTGGGGAGTGCTGCAAAATATTTATCATACCACATAAGTTATTTCCTTTTAGTTCTGTTGTTAATGCAAAATAATAGACTATTAATAGCCTATACTCTTAATATGTATAATAAAAATGCATAAGGCAAGTGTTTTTTCATTTTTTGTTCGTTTTTTTGCAAAAATGTTCTATTTTTATTGTGAAACGAGGCTATCACAGGCGTTACAACTTTTACAATTATTGTATTATTGGAGTTGCGGATCTTGATTTTTGTCCGTGACTTTACTTTGCGCGTATTTTGCAATCAAAGCATCAAGCTTATCGATAATGATTGCATTCACCAATTCGGCACCCCATGGGCTAAGATGCGCGGTATCAGAATAGAATGTATGGCTCAAATCATGGGCAACACATTTATCGGGTAGGTAGCTATCGCAAAACAAATGATGCGGATAGAGTTGATGCAGATTTTCAATATCAGTTTGGGCAAAAGGCTTTACCACTCTTTTGGTTCTTGTCAGAAAAACGTTCAAATCTGTCCAAAGCCAGTTGGCGCGGAGAAATTCTTGTTGTTGCGCGATACTCATCACATCGACCTGATATTTTATTGCCAGTGCTTTTATGCGTTGCACAACATGAAAATTCATTGTAGGAATATCATACACCATCACAACATCATTGCCGATAGCAAGCGTTGCGGTGAGCGCATTAAAAAACGCATCTTTCAAAGTTGCAGGCCCATTCTCGCTTCGCAAAAAAGCATAGCTACGTGGTGATTTTTCAAACAATGCTTCCTTGCTATCATATAACTTTGCGTGATGATAACGGCTATACCAGCCATGCAAAACCAGAATATCAGGTTGATATTCCTGCAAAAATTTTAAGCGATTGCTTTGCCATTCGGCATCGCATTTTTTCACGCGCGCTCTAAACAATGTTAGCCCAAGATAGAAAGGGCAATTGCCTTCTGCAATCACAGTTATCTCTAAATTCGTGGGTGATTGCGATAAATATTGCACCAAACCATAGGATATTGTCGCCATTTGGCTATCGCCCAGCAAGATAATTTTTACAGGTGGCGTATTGCTATTTGCTTGCGATACAAAGCGGCAATGTTTAATTTGAAACGCCAATGTTTGTCTGTAACAGAAGCGGGCATCATTGGTTGAGCGTAAATTCTTAAAAGGCGCATCGGTGATATTCAGGCTTGCCAAGATACTGGCAGGTTCTGCTTCTGGTTGGGGCGGTGCTTCTGGGGCAGGTTCTGTTGGTGTTTCTTGTAGCACTGGCTGTGGTTCGGGTGTTGTTTCAGGCACGAGTTCGGGTTCGGTCACTACATTTGGCGTTGTTTCAAGTGCGGGTTTGGCTTCTGGCATAGGGAGGGGAGTCGGTGCAGGTGCAGGTGGCGATACAAGTGTCGGTGCTTTCACCGCAAAACGTTCGGGGTAGCCCTGATGATTGATAGCATAAATATTGGGTGCGCTGATGGCAATAAACGCCATGCCCAATAGTAAGAAGCAGGTTTTGCGAGAGATAACAGTGTTTTTTCTAAAAGGCTGCTCAATCACAAAATATGATAGCACCGATAGCGCGAATGTGATGGCAAGGCAGATGATTTTATCGTGATTAGTGAATTCAACCGCATTGATGCGTGCAAAAGCAAAAATCGGGAAATGCCATAAATAAGCCGAATAGCTGATAAGCCCAATAAACGCAAAAACCTTGATGCGTAAGGCTTTACTCACAATATCATTTTGCGTGCCAAAGGCAAGAATAAGCATTGTGCCAATAATTGGTATCAGCGTTAAAAAATTGGGATGGGTAACGCCATAATCTAGCCCAAATATCGCGTAAATAATCATGGCGAGGCCTAATAAAGGCATCAAATTGTTGAAAGGCTTATGTTTAATGGCACTATATTTCACTTCGTGATATGCAACCAACGCACCTGCTAATAATTCCCAAAAGCGCGAGAAAGTAAAATAAAAATTAAGCGAGGGGTTAAACTGCCCCATCAGATAGGCAGATTGCAGGCTTAATATGAACAGTGCCAACAACACAAATAGAACATAGTGACGCGCGAATTTATAGCATAAAAATAAGATGAGGGGTAGGATAATGTAGAATTGCTCCTCAACTGCTAAACTCCATGTATGTAAGAATGGCTTTAATAACGCGCTTGTCGCGCCATATTCGGTATTGGCAAAATAAAAGAAAAAATTCGAGCCAAAAAACAAAGCCGATATAATGCTTTGGCTATATTCTATGAAATCAATCGAAAACAACCTCTGCCATGCCAATGGAAAACTAGCCAGCATCACCACAAATAGCATGGGCAATATACGGCGCGCGCGCCTTTCATAGAAATGAGCGAAATTGAACGTGCCAGATTGCGATAATTCGTTAAGAATGATGCGGGTAATCAGATAGCCACTGATGATAAAGAAAATATCAACGCCAATGAAGCCTGCATCAAACCAATCATTGCGCCCTAGAATTTCAAATTCGGCATGATAAAAAATCACCGCTAGCACAGCAATGGCACGTAATCCGTTTATTTCACCACGATATAACATTCTTAACCGTCAATAGATATTTATAATATCACATCTTTATAAGTGAAATTTGTTGCTATGCCAATAACATTGAGACATCAATTAACAATAAATCTGTGTAACCTAATTGTTGTCCTTATGGTTTTTTATCTGCTTCGAGTGCTTGTTCGATGATGCGGACCACCTTAACGGCTTTTTTGATTTGGGCGGGAAATATTTCATATTCAGGGCTATCATATTGTTCGGTTCTTGATGTTTTTGTCTCTCGCTTGATGTTATTGGCATTGCCACGTAAATTTCCTAATTCTTTTGTCCGCTCGCCCGTTCGGCAGGCTCAGGATGCTGTTGTGTGGGGTGGGAATGAAGATGAGTTCTACCTTTAATATCGTGATTAATATCGTGCGCTAGCTCGGTTATGTCGCCACATGCGATGCTTTTTTATCAGGCGAGTAAATATCTAAAATATTCCAATGCCCTGTGGTGGGGGTAGGGTTGTTAATCATCGCGACATCAATCACGGTGGGCTTATCTGATTTAATCGCAGCTTGTAGGGCAGGCAGAAATTCATCTGCCTTTGTTATTTTAACGCCAACCGCACCATAGCTTTCAGCCAATTTTGCATAATCAGGTCCGAATTCTGGTGCGCCTGCCTCGCCCGAAAACACCGTGCCATAAGTGATATCGTAATGTGCTTTTTGTAAACCAGCGATTGTGCCAAAAGCGTTATTATTCATCACAATCCAGATGATGCCAAGATTACGCTCAACTGCCGTTGCCAACATTGCCGGATTTTGCCCGAACCCACCATCGCCCACCAGCGATATAACCACCCTTTCAGGTTGTGCGATTTTAGCACCAATGGCGGCAGGTGGCCCAAACCCCATCGTGGCAAAACCACCGGGCGTTAGAATAGAACCGGGTGTTAAAATATCAAATTGTTGCCCAACACCATTTTTATTCCAGCCTACATCGGTAGTGATGATGGCATCATCGGGCAAGGCAATGCGGGTATCGGCTAAAATACGTTCAGGCATCATGGGGAACGCATCACTGCACGCCATCTTTTTGTTTTCTGCCTTGAAATTTTGCTTGAAATCCCTAATGGCTTTAACAGTTTTTTCGCGCTTAATACCATTAGGATAATCGCGTTGGGCGATTTTTATCAGCACCGATAATGCTGCTTTGGCATCGGCAATCGCGCCGATTTCAGTCGGGTAATTTCTGCCAATTTCAGATGCTTCAATATCAATATGAATAATTTTACTGTTAGGCACATTAAAAGTATAGCCAGGGTACCAGCTGGAACAATCGGCTTCTTTAAAACGTGTGCCAATGGCAAAAATCCAATCCGCATTTAAGCAGGCTTGATTCACTAATCTTGTACCCCAAAAGCCAGTCATGCCAAGCACTAACGGGTTGGCATCGCTGACCGCACCTTTACCCATTAAACTATGGGCAATCGGCAGTTGAAAATGTTCAGCAAAAATTCGCAGTTCTTCACTGGCACGGGCTGATAATATGCCACCGCCTGCATAGATGAGCGGTTTTTTTGCCTCTGCCAATTTGGTGATAATATTGCTTGCCGTTGCTTCGTCAATGGAAGGCTTAATAAGCTGACGCGTATTTTGTTTAACCAAATCAAAGCTATCACTGGCAATTTTTTGCGAGAAAATATCCATCGGCACATTTACCAAGACTGGACCAGGTTGACCGCTTTGGGCAAGGTGAAAGGCTTTTTCTAATATTTCTGCCATTAATATAGCACTATCCACCCGCCATGCGCGCTTAACAAATGGGCGATAAATCTCGTATTGCTGGGCATCGGCATGTAGATTCACTTCCTGATGCGGATGTTTACCGTAATAATGGGTAGGAATATCACCAGCAATCACCACCATCGGAATGCAATCAAGTGCGGCATTGGCAACACCAGTCGCGCAGTTTGTTAAGCCCGGTGACAGATGCGATAACACCACTGAAGGCTTGCCTGTTACCCGCGCATAAGCATCAGCGGCATGGCTAGCAATTTGTTCATGCCGCACAGTGATAAATTCCATGCGATTGGCTGAGTTGCTTTTGGCAATTGCCGATAGCACTGCAATATTGGTATGACCACATAGCCCAAATATATGTTTTACGCCACGATTTTCTAAAAAATCAACCATATGTTCTGCAACGGTTTTTTCATTCATCACAAGCCTCTCCTATGCCAATTCGCTGTTATAAAATTCGCCAAATAATTCTTGTTCCGAAGGTCTATCTTCGGCTATTGGGCGCGCCACCCATGTGTAATTCATAAAATGTTTCAGGCTAACATTCTCGTTAGTGATGTTGCCGCCCCATATGCCACAGCCCAAAGATGAGGTCATTGGCATGCCATTATTAAAAGCACCCGCATTGGCTTTAGATTGCGGTTGCCGTACCATCATACGGCTTACTGGTGCCACCCGTGCCAGTGCATCAATATTGGCATCATCATGCGAATAGATACCGCAAGAATGTCCTTTGCCACCTACATCGTAAATTTGGCGAACAATATCAAGCGCATCAGCAAATTTTGCAAAATGATATAATGCCATCACAGTGGTTAATTTTTCTTTAGAAAATTTATGTGCGCTACCAATTTTCCCCTGATTTTCAACCATTAAAAATTTGCATGTTGCAGGCACTTCAAATCCTGCGACTTTGGCAGTTTGTTGTGGCGCGCAGGCGATAGTTGTAAAAGTGCGGTTGCCTTTTTCGTCCCACATGGCTTGTTGTAATTTTTGTTTTTGGGCATCATCACATAAATAGCCGCCTTCTGCTTGTAGTGCTTTTACCATTCTATCATAAATAGATTTTTGAATAATAATATTGCCATCAGCCGAACAGCCTGAACCAAAATCAGATGTTTTAGAAAGTCTTGTATTCATGGCGGCAATATCAATATCGGCGGTGTCATCAATCACCATCGTCGCATTGCCTGCGCCAACGCCATAGGCGGGGCTACCCGAACTATAAGCAGCACGCACCATCGGTTGTCCGCCAGTTGCCAACACCAAATCGCAAGCTGACATTAAATAATTGGTGATCGGAATGCTAGGTTTTTTTATAGCCTGAAATAAATCTTCGGGTGCGCCAACAATTTTACAAGCACGGCGCATCAGCGCAACCATCTCAAAGCTGGTATTGGCGGTGCGCGGATGTGGTGTAAAAATAACGGCATCGCGTGCCTTTGCGGCATAAACGCCGGTAACAGGCGGTGTTAATGCAGGGTTGGTCATGGGAATCAGTGATGCAATCACGCCCGCAGGTTTGGCATATTTTACAATGCCTTTGGTTTCATCTGTCTCAACAATGCCCGTGCTTTTTTGCCGTAACGCATCGCGCAACACGCCATGAATCTTAAATCGTTTATTCGGACGTCCAGCACGGTCGCCAATACCGCTTTCATCAACCCCCATTTGCGCCAAACGGGTGAAGTTTTTTTCATTTGAACTATACCATGCAATCGATTGACATAATCTATCAAGTTTGGCTTGCGGCCAATCTTCAATCTGTTGCATCGCATCAGATGCCCGTTTTATCATGACATCAATCATTTCTTTATCATTTTGTGATATGTCGCTCATTGTTATCCCTTTTGTAATATGTTACGCAGCTTTTGCGTTTTTAATATGGCGCGCTGAACGCACATTACCAAATTGTTGCTTGGCATGATACAAACAACGCCTTGCATGCTCTTCATGCCCTAATTCTTTGATACGCGCCTGATTGGGCAATTCAATAGAATAATTTAACGGTGGCAACCGTTCGATAATCCCCTTAAAATCAATCCAACCTTCGCCCGGATAAAGTCGTGCATCGCGCGCTAACTGAATCATGCCTGCCTTAGTATCAGCAATACCCGGCAAGCAATCGGAGATATGTAAAAAATGAAAATATTTCTCTGGCACATGTAAAAGCTCGCCCAAATCAACACGGCTTAAATGCAAATAAAGCGTATCAACCAAAATACCACTATTGGGTTGTGCAGCAGCACGCACAATATCAAGGGTTTCATCTAGGTTACGCAACCGCGAAAAGCTAGGAAATTCAAGGTCAACCGTTAGCCCATAAGGGGCGGCAAGTTGACATGTTTCGGCATAACAATCAATCACGAAATTCCTATCATCGCGTGATTTTGTCCACGCGCTCATAATCAAGCGTTCAGCACCCAATTCTGCGCCTAACGCCAAAGCGGGTTTAAATTTTCGTGGGTCACAATCTTCGGTGATACGGGCGATTTCAATATCAAGCACTTTTAAGCCTGTGGTTTTAAGCGCGTATTTTGTGGCTTGCACCAGCGCTTTATCTTCGGGGTAACAGCAAAATTCATCAGTGATATTCATCGGGATAAAGCGCGGACTAATAGCATCGTAACCAGCACGGGCGGCAATAAAGATAAGCTCAGGCACCGAAGCATCAATCAGCGTTAAATGCGCTAATGAATAAAGCGGTTCTTTATGTTTTTGCAACTTGTTTGCTTGATACGACATCAAACACGCACCTTAATAATTATCATAGTTTTTATAAAATATCATATATTTTATAAAATATCAAATATTTTTAATTAAATTTGATAATTATGTCGGCAATTTACTCTTTGGTTGATAAGTAGGAAAATAAGCAGGTGGCATAGGGCCTTTATTTCTTCCGCCCTGCTGCATTTGCTCCCAACCATGTGCCAGCACACCCACCGCGCGCGAAAGACAAAACAACCCACGTGAAAGGGGTGGTGCAAAGCCAAGCTCACAAAATATAATGGCGCTAGAACCATCAATATTTAAGGCAATCGGTTTGCCTGTTGCATTTGTTAGCTGATGCTGAATCGCTTCGGCAATATCAGCAAAACGCCCCGAAACCGTTTTTTCATCAGCGGCTTTTCTTACCAATTCTAAAATACGGGGCGCGCGTGGGTCGTTTGGTTTATGAAAGCGATGCCCAAAACCACTGATAATCTTACCATGCGTGGCGCGCCACTCATCTATGCCTTTTGTTACCGCATCGTTGAATGCCAATCCCTCATCAATCAGTTCGGCAATCTGGTAATAAAGCGAGGCACATTGTTCGCCCGCACCGCCATGCACATCGCCTAGCATATTGATGCCCGTTGCCATCACATTATTCAAACCAATCCCGCAAGTTGCCGCCATGCGTGCAGCTGCGATAGAGGGCGCTTGTGGACCATGGTCAACGCCTGCGACTAATGCGGCTTCTAGTAAATTCGCTTGCGCTTTGTTCGGAATATCACCGCGTAACATCAGCCAAATCATTTGCGCGAAACTTAATTCACCAATCAGTTTTTGGATAGGATTGCCGTAAAATTCAATCTTACCGGGTGCCATATCAATGATGCTGGTTTGCCACCATGTTTCAATATTCTGTTTATGGTCTTCATGTTTAGCCATTAGTCACCTCACTTTCTTGATAATGTTTCCGCATAGAAGCCAAGCGAATGGGCGCATTACTTGAGCCATAGCCATTATATTTGACGCGCCTTTCAACAATTTCAAAAAAGAAACCACCCAGAAAAGGCGTGCTATAAATTTGAAAAAATTCACCATTTTCGCTTTTGCTGTAAAGAATATTTTCGGCCTGCATGGTTTGAATGGTTTGTTCATCAAGCGCAGTGCTGGCGGTAAGCGCATCGTAATAATGCGGTGAAATCTGTAAGCGCGGAAAATCATTTGCCAGCAACCATTTTGATGTTTCGAAAATATCATCACTTGCCAGCGCGATATGCTGAACACCTGCTTCAAATCGCTCATCTAAAAACGCACCCGCCAGTGTTTTTGCCGATGATGCGCCATTAAGGTTAATTCTTACCTCGCCTTCGGGGCTTGCAATGCTTTGCGATTTAACTGTGCCGAATGGGTCGGCAACATCAACAATCTTTGCCTTGTGCATTTGGAATGTTGCAAGATAATAAAGCAACCATGATTGCATATCATCATAATCCATCACCAGCGATATATGGTCGATACGCCTGATACAAGCGGGCGCGGTGATGCTATTTTTTTTATGATTTTCAAATTCCTTATCATAGTCAAACTCAATATTCCATATTTTATGTAGGTCAGAATTTTCATCAATAAAATTAATAATCGTGCCGCCATCCGATTTGATTGCTGGAATAGAAACGCCATAAGTCTGCTGATTGAAAATTTCTGCACCTAACTTTTTAGCGCGTTCTACCGTTTGATTGGCATTTTCAACCCGAATGCCCATCGCGCATACCGAAGCCCCATTGCTTTTAAGATAATCTGCAACAAAGCCAGTTTTCTCGCGGTTGATAATCATTAACACCGCGCCTTGTCGCCATAATTCAACCGCCTTTTTGATATGATTTTTTTCTTTACGAAAACAAAGCGATTGAAGCATATTAGATAATGGCTGGTAATGGTCATCATCAACAGCAAATTCAATAAATTCAAACCCTAGTGGATAGACTCGTTTGGGCAAAGCAGGCAACTTAAATTTGGTATTTTTATCAATATTCTGCACATCATCAAGCAGACTCACCAACGAACGATAGGCATCTCTTACCATTATCTTCGCCGATGTACGCGCATTATCGCGAATGCGCGAAATTGCCCACGCGCCTTGATAGCCATTGCGCGCAATCATCTGAACAAAACCTTGCAAATTCAACTCGCCCTGCCCAGGCAACAAGCTAATTTGTCTTTTTAAGAAGCGAATATCGCCATTGATTTTTGGCGCATCGGAAAGCTGAACATAAAAGATTTTGCTGCCATCAATATCGCGTAATTTTGCTGGCATCGAGCCATCGGCAAGCGAGAAAAAACTATTCAAACATAAGCCAAAATTAGGGTGATTAACCGCAGTAACAATATCATATGCTTGCAAATCATTATTAACATATTTTGCCCATGGCGAAGCCATATAGGCGATACGCACATTATATTGCGCCGCCATTTGCGCCAATAGGGTTAAATCTTCGATTTGTTGCACCTGATTTTCCGATGTTTCCATATGTTTTGAAGCGCCAACAAGCAAGCAGTTTATATCAAGCTGTTGCATTAACTCAAATTGATAGGTAACATTTTTAAACGCTGCCTGTTTCAAACCATCGGGCAAGCCTTCAATTTCCGAACAAGGCTGTAGAACCTCAATTGTAAGTCCCAATGATGTGATTTGTTGTTTGAGGGTTTTGATGCTGATGTTCGAACAAATAAAATCGCGTTGATGAAGCTCGATACCCTTAAAGCCCGCTTGCGCGATAATGTCAATTTTTTCCGATAGCAATCCCAAAACAGATGTGGTTGCGATTGTAAGATTCATCAATCCATTCCTATCACTTAACTCTGATAGCCAAAAATGCGTGGCAACCAAAGCACAAAATCAGGAAATAATATCATGATGGTCAGCGCGCCAATCAGCATCACTAAAAATGTCCAGATTTCCGTAATAATCTCGCGTAACGGTATGCCCGTTACGGCATTAATCACAAATAGCAAAATGCCATAAGGCGGTGTAATCAGCCCAATCATTGAATTAACCACCACCAACACACCAAAATGAATCAAATCAATCCCCAATGCGCGACAAGAAGGAATGAATAGAGGCACAATCACCAAAATAATGGTGGTGGCATCTAACACACAGCCCAATAATAAAATCAACAGATTAACGCCAATCAAAAACACGATTGGCGATAGTTCTTTTGTTACCAATGTGTTAGAAATAATTTCTGGAATACCCTCTGAAATAACGATAAAATTAAGGATAAACGCCCCGCCAATAACAATGCCAACCGAAGCCGATGAGCGCGCACTATCAATCAAAACCTCATAAAGGGATTTAACCGATAGGCTTCTATAAAACCCAGCCGTCAAAATAAGAGCGTAAAAAGCGGCAATCGCGGCGGCTTCGGTAGCAGTGGTTTTAATGCCGAATATCCCATTTTCCGAATAAATACCAACCAACAGAATCACTGGCATCATCAAGGCTGGAAAGGCATTAAACGTAACGCGTGGCATCTGGCTGAATGGCGTAGCGGCTTCGGTAGGAAAATTGCGCTTTTTGGCAATCACGGCATTCATTATCATCAAAACCAAGCCCATTAGTAAGCCCGGTAAAATGCCTGCAATAAACAGCGCACCAATAGATTGGTTGGATACCAAACTATAAAGCACCATCGGAATCGATGGCGGTATAATCGGTCCTATGGTTGCCGAAGCTGCTGTAATGGCGGCGGCATAGCCCCGTGAATAGCGGTTTTTATGAGTCATCATGCCGATGATTAATTTGCCAACGCCCGCAACATCAGCAACTGCCGAGCCAGACATGCCCGAAAAAATCAGAGATGCAACAATATTCACATGCCCTAGTCCGCCCCTAAATCTGCCGACCAACGCCACGCTAAAATTGAGCAATCTTTCAGTGATACCGCCAGAATTCATAATATTAGAGGCGATAATGAATAAAGGCACTGCCAATAACACAAAACCATTATAAAGCCCTTGCAGAATTTTTTCAGGGCCAATGGCAACATCTAAACCTGATATACCCAACCATACCAGCGCGGCAATCATAATGGAATAGCCAATCGATGTGCCAATACCTGCCAAACCAAATAACACAAGCAGAAAAATGAGTATTTCTATGCTCATTTAGCCACCTTATTTGTGGTTTTTATTTCTGTATTATCCGCTGTATCTTTTGCCGTTTCAATCAGACTCATCAAAGGCGGTGGCGGTGCGCCTTGCTTGATGATTGTATAAAAATTCCAGAGGCTTCGTATGAGCACCACTATCATAAACAGCATATAAATTGAAAATACCGAACGCATACTGATATGCAACGATGCGCTGTTACGAATGTTCAAAAAATTAATAAAATCCCATGTGGGTAAGAATGTTAGTAGCATCGCAAGCGTAACTGCACCTGCCGATATTAATGCCATGATTTGGCGTAATTTTTTACCCGCCGCTTGATAGAAAATATCGAAAGTAACAGCATCACGTTGCCGCACAATAAAAGCGTTGCCAAAAAAAACAATCCATACCCATAGGGTGAGACATAATTCTAACGTCCAAGAATAGGGTTGTTCCATAAAATTTCGTGAAAAAATTTGCAACAAAAAGGTTGCGAATAATGCGGCAACCATTAAGGCCGCAATAAATTCAGCAACATGGTTGATATAAGTGATGAATGTTTTTTTCATTAGCTTAAATCCCCATGTTGCTGATAGATGATATTTATATTATATTAAATCAAATTACTTTCCAAGTGCATTGATTTTTTTCAACACACCTTTTGGCCATGTTTTAGCCAAATCGCTTTTTCCATATTCTGCTTGAACTCGCTTACGGAATGCTGCCACATCGGGCTCATACACTTGCAAACCTTGTTCTTCTAGAAACGCAACAAGCTCACTTTCAAGCTGTAACTGACGTTGCCTCCCTAATTCAGCGGCGTCATCGGCTGCTTTTTGAACAATCCGTTGCTCTTTTTTGCTCATTTTATCAAAGGTTTTTTTGGAAATAGCAATATAATTCAAATCAACCAAATGCGAGGTAAGAACAATTTGTTTTGTTACTTCATAGAATTTCTTATCCACAACTGTTGGCAATGGATTATCTTGCCCATCAATCGCGCCTGTTTGCAAAGCCGTATAGACTTCAGAAAAAGCCAGCGGTGTTGGTGCAGCACCCAAAGCGCGCCCTAAAAATTGCCACGCATCAGTGCCCGGCATACGTAAATTCACCCCTTTTAAGTCGCTTGGTGTTCTCACAGTTAACTCATTTTTGGTTTGACGCAAATTCACCTGACGACGCCCAAGATACATCACCGAAAGAAGCTTTACGCCTAATTTCTTTTCAGCTTTCTTCTTAAAGTCTTTCATCAGAGAATCATTAAAGACCGCCACTTGATGGGCAGCATCTTGATGGACATAACCTGCTGTGAAAATTGAAAATTCAGGGATATATTGCGCCAATTCTTGTGCCGATGCAATTGTCATTTCTAAATTGCCGCGGGCAATTGCTTCAAGTTCGGTGCCTTGTGCAAATAACGTGGCATTATAGCTTGGCTTATAATCAGCAAATTTTGCAACAGCTGGTCCAAAAACTTCGGCAAGTGCAACCGAACGTTGGTCAGTTGCCGAACCTGATGCTGATAGGCGCAGGGTGATTTTATCAGCAGCCAAACTTGGTAATGATGTTACCATGAACGCACTTGCTGTAAGTGCTAATAGTGTTTTTCTTCGTGAAAGATTAAATGTCATAACAGTCCTCCTATTTGTGACGTGGGTTAGCGCGATTGACAATATATCAAAATATATAAAAATACAATATTTTTTTTAAAATATCATATATTTTTTTAATTTAGTCAATTTTTTACCATTTGCAAGATATTTTATGGCGTTAATGAAATCAAAGCATGTGATTGCGCTGATTGCTGAATTGCTTCTATCACCCGCAAAGTTTTATAACCTTGCCTGCCACTGATTAAAGGCTGTGCTTGCTTTTGAATCACGTCAACAAAATGCTTCATTTGATTGGCCAACGGGTCTAAAGCCTGATATTCTAGCGATTGCGATAAAAGCGGGCTAAACCAATCAGGTTGTTTTTCATGGTGCCATAAATTCAAATCAGGCACGCTGAACGCCCCTTTAGACCCACCAATATAATATGTATTCTGCGTTGTTTTATGATAAGCTGGATTTTCGCCAGATGTCATTTCCCAACTCCAAGGTGAGACCACCGAATCTGAAACACTGATTGTGCCAATAGCACCATTGTTAAACCGCAATAATGCTGCTGCAACATCTTCATTTTCAAATCCGCGTTTAGATTGAGCCGCTTGCGCTTGCACACTGATAATATCACCACATAAAAATTGTAGTAAATCAATATCATGCGCCAGATTCACCGATATAGGGCCTGCGCCTTTTAATTTCCGCCATGAAGCATCATTAAAATATTTATCGGGTTTGTAAAACCAGCACACCGCTTGAATAGCCCGAACATCGCCAATTTCGCCTTGCGTTATCAGCTGTTTAGCTCTTAAGATTAAAGGGTTATATCGCCGATGATGCCCGACCAAAATCGGGATATCATGTTGTTCAGATAATTCTACCAGTTCTAAAGCGGCGGCGGCAGAGGTGGCAATCGGTTTTTCAATAAGCATCGGGCATTGATGCTGGATACACAGCATGCCTTGTGCGACATGAAGCGGGGTTGGCGTTGCTAATATACAACCATCAAATGTTTCAGATGCAAATGCCGCTTCAATATTACAATAAAATCGGCTATTAAAACTTTGTGCTACTGCCTTTGCATCATCCATCGGGTCGATAATGGCAGTCAGTTCAGTTTCAGGCAATGCTTGCAATATTTTGGCATGGCGCTTACCAATAAGCCCCGCACCAACCAATGCTATTTTTACAGGGGCTATTTTTACAGGGGCTATTTTTGTAAGATGTGGCATCTATTTCTCTATTTTTAATTTTGATAATTTTTAGATAGTTTAAGCATAATAAATGATATTTGCAAGAATATATGATATTATATATGATTTATTAATTAAATGATATTTTTTGAATTGCTTATATCATGCGTTTCTTATAAAATTCATGATAAAACATGATAGGATATTGCGGATAAAATGGATAATAACATAACGGTTGGGTCTTCAACTTACGAAAAAATCAAGCATGATATTATATTTGGTATATTGGCGCCCGGTAAAAAGCTAAAGCTTAATCAGCTGAAAGAAGAATATAATGCCAGCGTTTCTACCATGCGTGAGATGCTGAATCGCCTCGCCAGCGATGGTTTTGTACATGCCGAAGAACAACGTGGCTTTTTTGTTGCGTCAGTATCGTCAGATGATTTAACTGAAATTGCCAATTTGCGTATTTTGCTTGAATGCCATGCGCTTGAAACATCTATTGCCAAAGGTGATACCGAATGGGAGGGCAATTTGGTTGCCGCCCATCATAAATTGCATTTGCTAGAACAGCGCATGTTGGCAGGTGATGAAACCGAAAAAGAAACTTGGAAACGCTATGATTGGGAATTCCATTTAGCCCTCATTCAGGCATGTGATTCCAATAATTTATTGCGGTTGCACCGCACAATTTACGATAAATATTTGCGCTATCAGATGCTTATTCTTACCCATCGGGGGCAATTAGCGGTTGATGAACATAAGCAAATTTTTGATGCGTCGCTGGCGCGTAACACAAATATCGCGGTTGAGGTGCTAGCGCGTCATATTAGAAAAGGTCTTGAACACACAATCGCGCGTATGTGAGGCATGAATATTTGTGTCATGATGGTACAGCAATATTTTATTGTTTTATTGTAAAATCATACCGCCATCGATCATTAATAATTGACCCGTCATGTAATCAGATTCGCTGCTAGCAAGAAAAGAGGCAGTGCCAACAATATCTTCAGGATAGGAATAGCGTTTCATCAAAATCATATCGCGGGCTAATGTATCCATTGATTCACCCTCATTCTTAAATTTGCCAATCGCCACTAAATCCTTATCTAACTGCTCCCAAAGCTCGGTTCGCACAACGCCCGGGGCATAGCCATTCACTGTGATATTATTGTCAACCAACGCTTTGGCGCCGCCATTTATCAATGCTTGCACGGCATGTTTAGAACAAGAATATGGCACAACATCATCAAATGCCTGACGCGATAAAATAGACCCAACATTGATAATTTTATAAGGGCCATTTTCTTTGCCCTGTTTAATCATTTGTTTGGCAGCTTCTTGCATACATAGCAACACACCTAACGCATTGATATCCATAATTTTGTGCCAATTTTCTTCGGTAATATCTAAAAACATCAGTGGCTTATTAATACCCGCATTATTTAATATCACATTCAATGTGCCAAACGCCTCAACTGTTGCATTGACGGCCGCTTGAATGTCGGCACGTTTGGTTACATCAAGTTTAATCGCAATGGCTTTGCCACCATCGCGATTATTGATTCTATCAGCAACTTCTTGGCAGCCTTCAAAATTAATATCACCAACGCAAATATTTGCCCCTTGTGCGGCATAATGTTCGGCAACTGCTGCCCCCATGCCTTGCGCTGCACCAGTGATTAAACAATTTTTGCCCAATAATCTTGTCTTATCCATAAAACCCTCCGCTTTATAATAAATAGCTGGTTATTTTTATCTCATATCGATAAAGTAGAAAGACATGGTGTCATTATTCATAATGCGTTACTATTTGAAAATTATCCATTTTGAATAAAAAAAATCCATTATGGATAAGTTAGACGGTGAATTTATGTTACCTTCCTGCAATGATTGACCTGTTGAACATGTTTTACGGTAATTTTGATGGTTGACCATTTAATTATCTAAAAGCATCGCAGAAATATCTTTGCTGAATATTTATGATGATTTTTTTGGCAATGATTTTTTTACTTTGTGTCATGTTTAAGTAACTGAAGAGATAACAGTTTTTACAAAATGTTTGATTAAAAAACATTCAAAATGTGAAGATGTTATCGAAGAACATGTTAATTATCAACTGGAGGTATTCTATGGTTTTAACAAAATTTTTATCACGGCTAGCGTGCGTTATCGTATGTTTCTCAGCAACGATTGCACATGCGGCTGACCCTTCGATTATATCTTTCAACGGCCCTGCTGGTGAAGCATATATCGGCAAATTTATCAAAGGCATTAAAGCGACAGCAAAGCTTAATGGCTATGATATAAAAGTATATGAAAATCAATTTAATCAAGCTGAACAAGATCAACAAGTGCAGCAGGTATTGGCAGCGGGCAAATTGCCTGATGTGTTTATCTGGTGGCCTTCTGATGCAACAGCAGGTTTGGGGTCGCTTCGTGCCTTGCATAAAACAGGTGTGCCCGTATTGAAGATTAATCAGCTGCCCAATGACCAAGATAAGAAATATATCTTTGGTTATGCTGGCCCTGATGACCGCTTGCGTGCCCGTAATGCTGGTTATATGCTACGTGAGGCGGCGGCAAAGAAAAAAGCCGAAGGTGGCAAAGGCTTTAATGTGATTGTGTTATCTTATCCGCATTCTTATGGTGGCTATGGTCTATCTATCAATGCTTTCAAAGATGCTATTGCTGGTTCTGGTTTGAAAATCATCGGTGATGTTGATGAAGGTTTTGGTCAGGCAAATGGTTATAAAGGTGCGGCAAAATTGATTGCGAAAGTGAAAAAGCAAGGCATTCATTTTGTTTATGGCATGGATGACGCTATTTTGACTGGTGGCATTAAGGCACTAGAAGAAGCGGGCTATAAAATGGGCAAAGATGTGATTGCTGTTGGCACAGTATGTAATGGTGATAAGCAATTAATCGAAGAAGGCAAACAATTCGGCACCACATTGCAATCTCCGCTACATGAAGGGCAGTTGGCAATCAAATTGGTTGGTGAATATCTAAAAACGGGTAAGTTGAAAAATTATATCAATTTCACACCTAACCCCTCTGTTACGTTAGATAATCTTGAAACCACTTCTTTAAGAGGTTTTGATGGCAAGCTATATGGCATTGACGAACTTTGTTCAGGTGCATGGAGTGGCTAAAAAACACATCACCATCAATGAATAAAAATGGTATAAAGGTAATGGGTTTTAATAAGATTAACGCCCATTGCCTTATTTTTACAACATATATTAAGAGTATCTAAAAAAATGCCGTCATTGTTAGAGTTGAAAAATATTAAAAGGAATTTTGGCGCAATTCATGCCCTAAAAGGTGTGAATTTTTCCATTAATGCGGGCGAGATTGTTGGATTGGTTGGTGAGAATGGTGCAGGCAAATCAACTTTAGTCAAAATATTAAGCGGCTTTGATAATGGTTATAGTGGAGAATGTATTCTTGACGGCAATGTAATAAAATTTTCCAGCCCCGATAAAGCTGAAGCGATGGGCATTGCGATTGCCCAACAAGAATTAAGCCTTATCCCCGCGATGAGTGTTGCAGAAAATATCTTTTTAGCGGGGCATAATGTGCCGATATTTTCAACAAAAAAATCTTTGGCACAAAAAGCACGTCCCTTTCTTGAAGAAGTAGGATTACATAATATTAATCCTTTAACAACAGTAGAGCGTTTATCGGTTGGTGAACAACATTTGGTGGAGGTGGCAAGATTGATAGCCCATGATGCCCGTATTTTGGTACTAGATGAACCAACTGCCGCATTAGGCGATAGCGATAGTATTCGTATTATGGATATGGTCAAACGGCTTGCCTCACGCGGTAAAGCCATTATCTATGTGAGCCATAGATTAGATGAAATTTTTAAGATTTGCCATTCGGTAACAGTCTTGCGTGATGGCGAAAGTCAGGCAAGCCTGCCCGCAAGCGAGTTGAATACTGAAAGTTTGATTACATTAATGCTTGGGCGGTCTTTAAGTAAGTTATTTCCCAAACGCACAGCACCCCCTGTAAGCAAGGAAAGTGACATATCGCTTGAAGTGATAGATGTTTGGGCAGATGGTTTGATTGAACCTGTTAGCTTTCACATAAAATCTGGTGAAATTTTAGGGCTTGCTGGGCAGTTAGGCAGTGGTTCAGCAGAATTATTAGCCGCGATTGCTGGCGCGCATAAAAGCCGTTCGGGCATGATTAATGTTGCGGGCAAACATCAATTTATGCCCAAACGTCCGTACCATACGATTAAACATAAAATTGCATATTGTTCTGAAGATAGAAAATATGATGGCTTGTTTCTGGGGCGGCCAATTGTTGAAAATTTAACCGCACCATCGTTAGAAACAATTTCTCAGTTAGGATTGCTTCATCACAAAAAAGAAGAAACCAAAGCAACAGAACATGCGCGTAATTTCACCGTTGATATTGCCCGTTTGAAAGCGGAAGCGGGTGTGTTGAGTGGTGGTAATCAGCAAAAAGTTGCGCTTGGCAAATGGCTATCGATTGCGCCGAAAATCATTTTGGTGAATGAACCCACACGCGGGGTAGATGTAGGGGCAAAGGCCGAAATTTATCAAAAATTACGCGACCTTGCCGATGAAGGTGCGGCGATTGTAATGTCATCAACCGATATTCTTGAAATCACCAACCTGCCTGATAGGGTGCTTACCTTTTATCGTGGTATGCATATCGGCGAAGTGAGTGGTAAAACACTAACAAACTATAATATTTTGAAACAAATTACGGATCCCTTCAATGAAGCGGGCATGTAGAACAAAGGGGCTATCATTATGTCACAAACAATGATGCAACAATTAAGCGATAGATTGCAACAATATTTACCCCGTCATGCGGCGGCGGGGTCGCGCATTGCTTATATTATGGTTGCGTTATTTGTGGTTGTTTTTGTTTTTGGCATGGTAACAGCACCCAATTTTTTAACGATTTTTAATTTCAAAACAGTCATTCGTGATGCTGCTTTGGTTGGCATTATGGCGATAGGACTCACCTTTGTAACATTATCAGGCAATTTCTTTTTACTATCATTAAAAGAAACCGCTGCTTTATCTATTGTTGCTTTTGCCACATTTATGGCGGCAGGCTATGGCTTTGAATTATCATTTTTGTTCACGATGGGGATTGCCGCTGTTGCAGGTGCTTTGCAGGGTGTTCTTATCGGATTTGGTGGCAATCCAATTGTGGTTACTTTGGGCGCGGCAGGATTGTTTTTTGGCATTGGCTCGTGGTGGAGCGATAATTTGGTTGTTTCTTTTCGCCGCCCACATGGTGCGGAATGGCTTGGCACAGGGTCATTTTTAGGATTGCCCAATATCACCATCGCCTTTATTGTGATTGCGATTGTTGCAGAATTATCGCTACGCTATACAACATTTGGCAGGCAAGTCTATCTTATCGGTGATAACCGTGCCGCTGGGCGTGCCACAGGACATGAAAATTTTGCGATGGCAATTAAAGTGTGCATCATCGCATCTTTATGCGCTGCTTTTGTCGCCATTGCCTTTGCTGCACAAGTTTCAAGCGCGCATGTCAATTATTTTTCTTCTTCATTCGGCTCATCAGGTGATATGACTATTTTGGTGATTGCCACAGTGATGGTGGGGGGCAATTCCATTATGGGCGGTTATGGTTCTACCTTGCGTTCAAGTATTGGCGCGTTGTTTATTTCATCAGTTGATAATATGATGGTGTTGCACGGCTTTAATTCTGGACCGCGGGTGTTAGCAGTGGGGGTCATGATTGTTTTCAGTATTGTTGTGTTTGCGCTATTAAGGCGTGGCAGCAGAAGTCAGGAGTAAAATAAAAGCGATGTTAAATAATTTACTTATTAATAAAAATCCATTTGGTGCTGTGCGTGATTGGATAACGCGCAATCCAGATTTAGCATTTTCTATTTTACTGGCGGCATGTGTCTATAGCTATTTCGCCTTCAGCAGCGAATTATTCATGACTCACCGCACCCATTTTGCGATTATGGAACGGTTTGCAGTGTTAGGGCTGGTAGGGCTTGCGCTTACCTTGTGTATTATCGCTGGCGAGATTGATTTATCAATCGGTTCTAACGCAGCTTTGGCCGCAGTTGTGGTGGTGCGCTTCACCGATGCGTTAGGTGCATTTAACGCATTGGCGATTGCGCTACTGATTTCAACATTTATTGGCATCGTGCAAGGCTATTTTATTGCTTACTTAAAAGTACGCGCCATTGTTTTAACAGTTGGCACGTTAATGCTATTGCGCGGTATATCATTATTTGTAGCGGAAGAAAAAACAGTGATGCTGACTAATTTTGATGTGCCAGATTTTATTCAAACAAAGATGTTTGTCTATTTCTCACCAGCCAGCATAGTGGTGATAATGGTCTTTATTATCATTGCCATTTTTATGAATTATACGCGGTTTGGGCGCGAAATTTATGCGATTGGTGGGGCGCGCAAAGAGGCACTAGCATCAGGTGTTAACTTAAAGCGGCCGATGATTATTGTGTTCACCATTTCAGGATTTTGTGCTGGATTAGGCGGTGCCATTATCGGGTTACGGTCGGGCACAGCACAGGCGCTTGGTTTGCAATATTTGCTATTGGCAGGCACTGTTGCCGCCTTTATCGGTGGGGCGAGTATTTTAGGTGGCAAAGGCGGCGTGATTGGCGCAATGATTGGTACATTAACAGTCAATTTTCTTAATACGGGTTTGGTGTTTAATGTAACGCCTTCTTTCATGGTGCAGCTTTATTTAGGAATTTTGTTAATTGTAGTCATTATTTTTCAAACGGGTTCGCGTCTTTACGATAATTATCAACGCCGTCGCTCGATTTTGATGGCGGTTGATAAGACACGCAAGAAGTTATTAGCTAAAAAGCAACATTTATGATAGTGTTAGATAAGATATGGATAGATGGTAATGAATAAAACTCACTCTTATTCTCATTCGCGCGAACCTGAAGGGCCTTTTGAAAATACGGATATGAATAATATTCGCAATGGTAATCTTGATAGTAAATTATCGCAAACAATTAACCTTATCGAACAGCTAGATGATGAAATGCGGACCAACCTTTCAATCAAGCAAGGCTATAGCGAAATTAAAATATTAACCAGTTTGGTGCGAAATCATTTATTAGGAAAGATGACAACGCGTTCCGTGTTATCGGCAAGTTCGGGGCTATCTTATGGCACATCATTTCGGGCGATTGAAGATTTGGTTGAACGCGGGCTTATCAGCAAACGTTCCCGAAGCGTGACTGGCAAATCTTTTTCGCTTCACCCAACACCGAAATTATTAGCGGAATGGGAAATATTATCAAGGCGCCTCTATTCATTGATTAATACAAGTTTTTTGTTGAGCAATGAGCATAATTATGAAAAGCTGCAAGGCTATTTTTATGGTGCCAGCTATTATGAAGGGGATGTGATTAACACGCATATCACACTTGACCATCGCTTATTTATGGCGGGGCAGTTGCGTATTTTAGCGCATGCCGATCCTTGTTTTATGGCGATGGGAAAATTAAAAAGACAGTTAGAAGTCATCTTTGGGGCATCTATTAAAATTCGCGCGCTTTCCATTGATAAATTGCGTGATGAAATTATCGCCAATGCGAAACGCAAACATTCTAAATATGATTTGATTGCATGTGATTTTCCATGGTTTGGTGAATTGGCAGAAAAAAAATGCTTAATGAATTTAGATAGTCTTATTCAATCATCAGCACTGAAAATGGAAGATTTTCATGAAAGCGCATTAGCAACATCGCGCTATCAGGGCAAGCAATATGGTTTGCCAATTCTTTCCACCCCTGAATTGCTATTTGTGCGGCAAGATATGCTAGATAAGCATGATTTGCCATTACCCAAAACCACTGATGATTTATTACAGACTGCCAAAAAACTGCATAAGCCGCATCAAGAGGTTTCAGGAATTGCGTGGAATGCCGCCAAAGGCACGCCGCTAGGGCATTCATTTTTATATATGATGGCAAGTTTTGGTGGCGCAGTGATAAATTTATCAACATCTGTGTCAGGATTTGATGCTGAAAATGTCAGTGGCGAGAATTATCGCCCGCAATTTGATAGCGATGCGGCAAAACAGGCGGCTGAATATTTGAAAGAGCTTATCACCTATTCACCAGATACGATTTTATCTATGTCGTGGTACGAGCGCACGCGTTGCTATGCTGAGGGTCATGCGGCAATGGTTTATTCTACAACTTTGCTTGCGCCGATGATTGAAGGTAATAAAGATTCCCCTGCTTATAAAAATACAATCTATTTGCCGTTACCACATGGTGCGGCAGGAAAAAATCTTGCGCCGATTGGTGGCTATGGGTTGGCAATCCCTGCCAATATTGAGCAGGAGCGGATTCATTCAATTTGGACAATTTTGCAGTTGTTGGTATCGCCGCAAGCCAGTAAATTATATATTGAAAATGGCAGTTTCGTCTCATCTTGCTATGCTGTAGGCAACGACCCACAAGTAAAAGAAATAACTTTGTTGCCCTCTTATGTTAATAAATTATCGCGTTCAGGAGAATTGCAAATGTGGCCACGCCCCCCGATAGCGGAAATAACGCAAATCATTAATATGGTGGGTGTTGAAGCTCATGATATGTTGCGCGGTGTTACAACCATCAAGCAAGGGCTTAACAAATTGCAAAATGATGTTGATAAATTGATGCGCGCCCATCATCATTATTAATGGGTTACGATAACATGACAAAAAAAGTAACAGGAAAAAGAAAATAACATGCCGAAAAGAACACCGAAAAGAACAATCGATAAAACCGATAATACCGAAAAATATTTGCAAATGTTGCGTCAAATGCTGCGAATTCGGGCGTTTGAAGAAAATGCCAATAAATTGTATTTAAGCGCAAAAATGCCGGGACTTACCCATATGTATAGCGGGCAAGAGGCTGTTGCGGTGGGCATTTGCGAGGCATTGGAGACCAGCGATTATATCACCAGCACACATCGCGGACACGGGCATTGCGTTGCCAAAGGCGCGAATATCAAGCAAATGTTTTGCGAATTATTAGGCAAGGAAGAAGGTTATTGTCGCGGCAAGGGTGGCTCTATGCACATTGCCGACCAAGCCAATGGCAATCTAGGCGCCAATGCGATTGTGGGTGGCAGTGCGGGCATTGCCACAGGGGCTGCTTTTTCAGCAAAATATTTGCAAAAAAATGATGTAGCCGTTTGTTTTTTTGGTGATGGTGCGCTAGGGCAGGGCTTGCTGTATGAAGTCATGAATATGGCATCTTTGTGGAAATTGCCAGTGATTTACGCATGTGAGAATAATCTTTATGGCGAATATACCCATGTTTCTGAAATGGCAGCAGGCGAATTAACAGCACGGGCAAAAGCCTTTAACATTGAAAGTTTTGACGTTGATGGGCAAGATGTGTTAGCAGTGAATCAATTAACTCAAAATTTGGTTGCGCGCGCCCGTAAAGGTGAAGGGCCATTCTTTATTGTGCTAAATACCTATCGCTATTTTGGGCATCATGTGGGTGATATTAATCGCGACTATTATCGCTCAAAACAAGAAGAGCAAGAATGGAAAGAAAAGCGTGACCCGATTACCAATTTTAGCGCATGGATGCTTGATAATAACATGATTGATGCGAGCGAACTTGCCGATATTAAAACAAAAATCAGCAGTGAAGCAAGCGATGCTGTTGCCTATGCGCTTGATGCTGCTTACCCCGATGAAGCAGAAGTTACATTGCATGTCTATGCTGAATAATCGCTTAATGAGGAATGTTTGAATGAGAGAAATTACTTTATCACAGGCGGTGAATGAAGCCATCGCTGAAGAGATGCGCCGCGATGAAACGGTATGGCTATTAGGCGAAGATGTTGCAGAAGCAGGCACGCCCTTTAAGGTTTTATCAGGATTAGTGGAAGAATTTGGCACAAGGCGGGTTGTTGATACTCCTATATCTGAACCCGGTTTTACGGGCATTGCAGTGGGTGCAGCCATGACGGGCACCCGTCCGATTGTTGATTTAATGTTTGGCGATTTTCTAACATTGGTGATGGACCAAATGGTGAATCAAGCCGCAAAAATTCATTATATGTCGGGTGGCAAGCTTAATGTGCCGATGGTGTTACGCACCAATATGGGCGCAACCAGACGTTCGGCGGCACAGCATAGTCAAAGTCTGCATGCTTGGCTGTGCCATATTCCGGGTTTGAAAATCGCGATGCCATCAAATGCTTATGAAGCAAAAGGACTGTTAAAAACTGCCATTCGCGATAATAATCCAGTGGTGATTATAGAAGATAAATTAATGTATCAGGAAAAATTCTTCGTGCCAGAAGAAGAATATATGATTGAATTTGGCAAAGCAAATATTTTGCGCTATGGCGATGATATTAGTTTTATTGCCACCAGCTCGATGGTGCAAGTGGCAGAACAAGCCGCAGAAATCCTTGCCACTGAAAATATAATGGCGGAAGTGATTGACCCACGAACATTAGTGCCATTAGATGAAGAAACAATTTTAGAATCGGTAAAGAAAACATCTAGGGTGATTGTGGTTGATGAGGGGCATAAAAATTATGGCATTACCGCAGAGATTGCATCGCGTATTGCCGAAAAAGCATTTTACTATCTTGATGCACCCGTCACAAGGTTAGGCGCAATGGATGTGCCAATTCCTTTTTCGCCAGTGCTAGAAGATTTAACTGTGCCAACGCCAGCATTGCTTGCTGATAAAGCGCGCCTATTATGCAAGGGCAAGCAATAAAATGGCGCATTCTATCATCATGCCAGCATTGGGCATGACCCAAAATACGGGCATCATCGTGTTATGGCATAAAAAATTGGGTGATAAAGTCACGGCAAATGATATTTTGCTAGATGTGGAAACCGATAAAAGCACGATGGAAGTGGAAGCGGGTTATGATGGGATTTTGGCATCGATAAAGGGTGCTGTTAATGTGCCGATTGATGTGGGCGATGTGATTGCATTGATTGCTGAAAATGATGATGAGGCACAAAAAATCATGACTCAAAATGCCGAACCCCCAACAAATCCCCTAACAAATCCCGCAACTATTGCCAAACCTGCCATTCAACCTAGCATGATGGCGATAACAAAAAAAAGATCGCCTGCAAAAAGACCGCCTGCTGTGGCAAAAGCCCCATCAAAAAATGATGCGCCAACAGATGATGCGCCAAAAAATGATGCGCGCCAACAATATGATGGTAAAATTCTTATATCGCCTAAAGCAAGAAAATTGGCAAAAACACGCGGCATTAATGTACAACAAGCCGTTCAAAAAGGCTTGAAAATGCCAATCCATGTTGCTGATATTGAAAATTTGGCATCTGCAACCAGATATGATAATCAGTTGGCGGTGAGTGCTTGCGTGACTATCCAAAAATTAGCTGAATTAAGAAATATGGTAATGGCATATAACAATCAAGAAATTGCGCTATCTTTTATTGTGGCGCATATATTTTGCCATTGTTACCGCCATATGAAAGGGCGTGAAAATATCAATGTGCATGTCCAAACTTTCGGAGAACAGCAAAATATTGATATCGTTTTAGATAATCCAGACTTATCAGGGCTTGCTGATGCTAGGGTAGAAAGCAAAGAACAAGCGGATATTATCGTGGTGGATATCAGCCAAACATCGCTTAATAATATGAAACCAACGCATGTGGAAATACCATTATTAATCATGAGCGCCCCCAAATATCACAAAAGTGAGCGCGCACAACATATCCGCTTAACGCTATGGTGTTATGAACAAGATTTGGCGATGAATCAAGCGATTGACTTGCTAGAATATATCAATGAAATGATTGATGAGCCATTATTGTTATTGCTATAAGGAACATTATTCATTACCTCTTATTAAGGGGATGCGTATCAAAACACCCCCATTTTCATGGTTTAAGAGAGAATAATTTAAGCAGAAAAATACGCATTGGCAATCGGCAATTCTTCCGCAGGGAATAGGGTAATCACTTTACAACCCTTATCGGTTACCACCACTTCTTCTTCAATGCGCGCCGCTGAATAGCCATCTTTGGCAGGGCAGTAAGTTTCCAGCGCAAACACCATACCCGTTTCAATAATCATCGGATTTTCCATAGATACCAAACGTGAGATAATGGGGCGTTCATGTAATGCCAAACCAAGCCCATGCCCAAACTGCAAACCAAAAGCAGCCATTTCACTGGGGAAGCCAAACTCTTCTGCCTTTGGCCATACTGCCGCCACTTTATCGGTGCTAACACCCGGCTTAATCATCGCAATTGATGCATCTAACCATTCGCGGGCTTGTTTATAGGCATCGCGTTGCACAGGCGTTGATTTGCCAACATTTAAGGTACGATAATAGCAAGTGCGGTAGCCTTGATAAGATTGCAAAATATCAAAAAATGCTTGGTCGCCCGGGCGAAAAATTCTATCGGTGAAATTATGCGGATGTGGGTTGCAACGTTCCCCTGAAATGGCGTTAATGGCTTCCACATCATCTGATCCCAATTCGTAAAGTAATTTATTGGCTTTGGCGACAATATCATTCTCGCGCACCCCTGGCTTCATTTCTTCATAAATCATGTGATACACACCATCTACCATTGCGGCGGCTTGATTGAGCAAAATCAACTCATCTTGATTTTTAATTTCGCGCGCGCTTAACATCACTTGCTGGCCATCAACAATATTCATTCCCGCTTTTTGCAATTCAAAGAACATTGCGGTTTCGGCATAATCCACGCCAATTTGCATATCAGCCACGCCAGCTGTTTTTAATAAATCCATGATTTCTTTGGCATGATTTTTCATCAGCCCAACATCTGGCGGTACAGTGCCACGCAACCCAACCATACCAGGGCGGCAATTATCAGGCTGTAGCCAGTCGCAATTTTGTTTATGATGCACAGCGGCCGAGCCAAAATCCCAAACAATCGGTTCTTCATCGCCTGCTAATAGGCAAAATCTGCTCATCTTATCGCGTTCCCACTCACCGATTTTGGTGGAAGAAACATAGCGGATATTATTGGTATCAAATAATAACAACGCACCCAAGCCTGAATTTTTCAAAGCCTGCCGTGCACGTGCCAAACGATATTTACGCAAGCGGTCATGGTCGACCCGTTTTTCAAAATCAACCGAAATAAAACCGGGCGATGGCAGATGTTTTTGCCAATTCCAATTTGTTTCCAGATGATGCGGTTTTAGCAGTAAAGGTGATAGAGCAGGGTTTTTAGAAACTTCGCCCCATAAATGATTTTCGCACATAATTGTTTCCTCTATATAAAATAAACTTAATACATGCCTAACGTAATTGATTTTTACGATGCGATAAAAGTGTTATTTATCCAATATGGATAAATATATTTTGATAATGCGCTGTGCATAGGGGCTTGATGATGGCCAAAAATTCTATATGCTCTCCTACACCCTTATTTTATGCTAATGTCGCCGCGCCAAAGATGTTTGAAGATTTCTATACATCTTATAGAATTGCCAGATAATGATTAATATAATGATAGTGGCTAAAATGGCTGAAATAGGTCTGCTAAAAAAATCGCCTATTGTTTTGACCTTTGCCAAAGAAGCGCGCAGTTTAAATTCCATAATATTGCCCAGCACCATGCCCAATATAATCGGCACAATCGGATAATTAAGCCGTTTTAATATCATACCAAACACGCCAAACCCACAGGCAATCATGCAATCCACAAAGCTGTTACGCAATGAATAAACGCCGATAAAGCTTAAAATTAAAATAAAAATTGCTAAAATACGGTTAGGAACTTTGATGATTTTTAGTAAATTATTGGTGAAAAAAAGCAAGAATATCACAACAATGATGTTTAAAAGTAACAAAATCATGAATAATGCCCATATAAAATCCAAATGGTTTTGAAATAATTCGGGACCTGGTATCACGCTATGCACATAAAATACCGATAGCATCATGGCTGTGAGTGCTTCGCCCGGAATACCCAATGCAAGCAGTGGAATCATCGCAGCTGCTGGCACGGCATTATTGGCAGTTTCTGATGAGACAAGCCCTTCTTCACTGCCCTTGCCAAATTTCTCTTTTGTTTTACTGCTATTTTGGGCATAATTATACGAGAAAAATTGTGCAGTGAATTCACCCACACCCGGTATCATACCCATCACCACCCCAAACGAAGAAGAGACAGCAACAATCCGCTTATAAAGCCAAATTTTCTTAATATGCGTCCATAGATTGCCTTCAATATCGGCAGAAACGTCATCATATGTTTTATCGCCTTCAAGGAATAACACAAATGATTGCGATAAGGCGAACAACCCTAATATCACAACAATTAAATCAAAGCCCGATGCCATCCAATTGAATGAAAAGCTAAAACGTTGCGTGTAACCGATGGGCTCTAATCCAACAGTGCTTAATAATATCCCAAAGCCTGCTAACATACCAGCAGCGGCAACATGTTTGCGATGGGCAACAATCACCAGAATAATGCCCAATAATGCCGCAAGAAAAATTTCGCGTGACCCGAAATGCGGTGAAATTTTTGCTAAAATCGGTGACAATAGCATCAACGCAAGCACTGAAATAATACCGCCACATAATGATGCCCCATAGGCTAATCCTAATGCTTGTTTGGCTTTGCCTTGTTTGGTCATGGGGTAGCCTTCATAGGTGGTGAGCGCATTCACTGCTGTACCAGGCACATTGATTAAAATCGCAGGAATGGCACCGCCAAACATTGATGAGCCATAAATGCCTAATAACACAGTTAAACCAACAATCGGCTCTAATGAAAAAGTTGCGGGCAGTAAAATTGCAATGGCAACCGCGGGCCCAATGCCCGGAATAGCACCAATCAACACGCCACCAATAGAACCAACTAAAATGGCAAGCAACACGTTGAACTGTGTCATGATATTTAAGGCACTTATTAATGTATCAAACATGGCAGATTAAAAATAAGTGATAAAAAAGTTGCGAATGGCAGGGGGGAATGTTTCATATAGCATGGCACCCGGAACTTTAATTTGTAAAAAACTCTTAAATATCACCACAATCATAACGCTTGTAAAGAGACAAATAAGAATGGTTTTTTTATCTCGCACGCCAATACGCCATAATAATACAAACATCATGATGATGGTCATCGGCAGATAACCAACAATCGGCACCAGAATCACATAGCCAAGAAACCATGCACAATATTCTAATGACTGACACCATAAGGTGACTTCTTGCCATCTGCCCGCCTGTCTTTGCGATATAATGCTCGCATAGAGATGAATAAAACCAAAAAATACCATCATGCCAATGCCGAACATTGACCAAAAAGCGGGCTGTGCAAAAAAACGCTTATTAGCAAACCATGTTGTTTGTGCGGGGATTTGACTGGCAAGAAACAGTGAAAATAACACAAAAACCACACTAAACACAAAATCAGCAGGATTGCGTTCACGGGTTAATAGGGCTTTTAAGACATTATTCATAGCGCATTATAGCAGATGATGACCAACCTATAAAGATAGATTGGCCATCATCAGTAACAATATCATTATTCTAATATTTTTTTGATATTTTCTAATGTGGCAATATCTTTTTTGATTTTTTTGGTGACGATTTTGCCATCTTGCCAATAAATTAACGCACCAGTTTGTTGTGCAATTTTTTGCGCTTTTTTAGAAAGCACAGTCTTTTTAGCAACTTTAGCAATTTTCTGCTGCACATCTTTTGGCGTGCCTTTTTTAACAAACAAACCATTCCACAGCGAAACATCTAATGTTTTATCAAATTCTTTTACCGTTGGTGTCTTGGGCGTTAAAGAAATACGGTCGTCACCAATAGATGCCAACACTTTAACATCTTTCAAACATGGCAATATAAGCTGAATGGTTGTGTTCATCACATCAACATCGCCCGATGCCAATGTGTTACAATCTAGCTTATCAAAAGCCGCATCGCTGGCATAAGAAAAACCCATTTTCTTTGCCAATGCAAATGTAACACGTGTTGGCACCAATGGCACACCAAAATGCCCTAATGCCACATCATTTTTTTTAGCGTATTTTGCCAAACCTTGCATATCATCATAAGGCGCGTTTTTGCCTGCTACAATAACGAAAGGATAGGTAAGAAAATTGCCGATTGGGGTAAATGGGTCAGGGCTTAAATCAGGAATGCCAAGCGTTGGCCCTACAACTGGAATCGCAATAATAAAAGAACCAATCATATAACCATCGGCAGGTGCTTTTGCCACCTCTACTGCTGCCGCAAATGGATTGCCACCAGCGGGCTTATTAACCACAGCCGCTGATACGCCATAGGTTTTTTGGAAATCTTCGGCAATCATACGGGTTAAAATATCTTCCAAATCACCGGGCGGAAATGGAATCACAAATGTGACAGGTTTATCTGGATATTCTGCACGTGCAATCGCAAAAGGCAACATAAATAGTGCCACAATAATAATAAAATTTTTTGATATGGTTTTCATAATAATTCTCCCTAATATAAAAACAGTGATAATAATATTTAACATGTGAAGTAATTTGTCAAGAAAATTATCGATTTTGTTCAAAAAAAGCAATAATAAGTTGCGCGAATTGGTTGCCTTCATGTCCTTTGGCAAATTCTTTGCATGCTTTCGCTAATTTATCCGCGCTTACCATGCCTTGCATCTCGTCGGTGAGGGCTATCAGAAAATCGGCGGTCATTTCAGGGTGATATTGTGATGTAAAAATATGTTTGCCAATGGTGAAAGCAGCATTGGTACAATGTTCGTTACTGCCCAATAATATCGCGCTATCGGGTAGCTTTATCACTTCTTCTTTATGCACCGAATATAGCGTGATAGATGCGGGGGCATCGCGCATGAAATCAGGTTTTTGCACGAAATGGGTGGTTTCCAACCCAATGGAAAAATAATCATTGCTGTTTTTTGCAACTTTTCCTCCCAAAGCAAGCGCGATTGCTTGATGCCCAAAACAGCCGCCAAAGAGCTTCATTTTATGGTGATGCATCACTTTAATAAGGTCGATTAATGTTGCAACCCATGCATCAGAATCATGCACCGAAGCAGGGCTACCAGTGATGATAACGCCATCATAATCTAAGATATTTTCAGGGAAATCATCTTGCCACACCGCATAGCAATCAAATTGCCAATCGGGGCGCAATGGCTGTAATAGCGCGATATATTTCAAATCATCAGTGGGAAAGCGCGCTGCAAAATCTGAAACATCGTTACTGGTGAGTAAAATGGCAATTTTCATTTTTTTCTCATTTTTTAATTAAAAACACTTTGCAAATATTATTTAACATGTTAATAATATAATAAACGGTAAATTGCAATATTTTAATGTAATAATTTAAGAGGAATCGCAATGACAATTTGGCAACCCAACGATGATGGCAAGCAAGATATTACCAGCCATGATGTGTTTACTAAAGGTACCCCCCATAACACATTCAAAAACTTGCGCGATAACGACCCATGCCACTGGACTGAATGGGATATGGGCAAAGGGTTTTGGTCAATCACGCGTCATGCAGATATTTTGCAGATGAATAGATTAGCGACTATTTTTTCTTCCGCACAAGGCATTCGGATGGAAGACCAAACCTATGATGAATATATGGCACGGCGCACATTTCAAGAAACTGACCCGCCTGAACATAGTAAATTTAGGCGCAGGGTGATGAACGCATTTTCAAAGCCAGTGATTGCCAAATTTGAACAGCAGATTGAAGATATTTGCAATGAGCTATTAGATGAAATTTTACCTTTAGGCATTTTTGATGCCACTGACCGTTTGGCACGAAAATTACCGATGCGAATGTTGGGGCAAATTTTAGGTCTGCCCGAAGAAGATTTAGAATGGTTGGTGGCAAAAGGTGATGAGTTGATTTCCAACACCGACCCCGAATATACCCAATATGTGTTAGATAAAATGCAAACTGATGATTATAGAATGATGCCTTTTAATTCGCCAGCTGGCGCAGAATTATATGATTATGCTAAAAAGCTAATGGCAATCAAAGATGCCAAAGGCGAGCAATCGGGCATTTTACATATGATGAAAAAACCCGATAAACATGGCAATGCTATTTCAGAAAATGAGTTTCGCAATTTTTTCTGCCTATTGGTGGCGGCAGGTAATGATACAACCCGTTATTCGTTAGCCTCAGGTATGCACGCCCTTGCCAATCAAGAAGGGCTTTTGCAACAAATGAAACATGGTGATGATGCGCTTTGGCAAACTGCCCCCGATGAAATTATCCGCTGGGCAAGCCCAACAATGTATTTTAGGCGCACCGCAACGCAAGATTATGAATTGCACGGCAAAACCATCAAAAAAGGCGATAAGGTGATTTATTGGTTCGTCTCTGCCAACCGTGATGAACGTGTTTTTGATAATCCTTTTACGTTGGATTTAACGCGCAATCATCAGCTGCATATTGCATTTGGGCAGGGTGGCCCGCATGTCTGTTTGGGCATGTGGCTTGCGAAATTAGAGGTGAAAATATTTTTTCGTGAATTTTGCAAAAGAGTCAAGACAATTGAGCCTGCTGGTGATATTGAATATTTGCGGTCTAATTTTATTGGTGGTATCAAAAAATTACCGCTACATGTTACTTTATAATTTTATAGATAATAGATTAAAGGAGAAAAGCAATGGAACGGTTAAGAATTTTAGGGTGTGACCATTTGAATCTGGCACGGGGCAAATATATGACGATTGCAAAAGCAGATTCGCAAGTAACGCGCATCTGTCAAGGAGTGTATGCGGTTACATATAAGCGCGATTTACTGCCCGCCCCCGGTTCAAAAATGCTCGAAGGACTCCCCGATATGGAAATGCGGTGGCAGATGGATGATATCCGCGATGGTTGGGAAGAAAATACCAAAATAGTCATCGCTGATTTTGCTGAAAATGCCACAAATCCGTTGCCCGTATGTGGCAGGTCTGCGCTTAAAAAAGCATTGGCAGATTGGCAAGATTTAGGCTATAGCGTGAAGATAGGCATTGAATTAGAAGCCCATGCTTTCATTCGTGATGATAATAATGCGTTGCAATTGGCTGAAAATTCGGGTTCTTTTGTTTATGCCACAGGCACTCATGCTGATCCGTTAGGCTTTACCGATGCTATCTGGCAAGCTGCTCATCAGATGGGTTTTCCGTTAGAAGTGATAACCACTGAATATGATGCCAGCCAATATGAATTTGTGCTAACCTTTGATGATGCGCTCAAAGCGGTTGATGATATTTTTCTATTCAAACAGATGGCGCGTGAAATTGCGTTAGAATGCGGGGTTGTGCTCGCCTTCATGCCGAAGCCAGTGGCAGAATCAGGTGGCAATGGGGTGCATATCAATTTCTCACTTTGGAAAGATGGTAAAAACGCCATTTCTACAAGCGAACAAGGCGGGGCAGAAAATTTAAGCGATATTGCCAAAGCTGTGCTTGCTGGCTTGTTACAGCATCATAAAAGTTTGGCTGGTTTGCTTGCCCCCACGGTTAATTCTTACGAACGTTTGAAGCCTGCATCATTAAGTGGCTATTGGGCGAATTGGGGCATTGACCATCGTTCGGTAACGGCGCGCGTTTCTTCTGAAGGCGGACAAAAGGCGCGGATTGAGCATCGCTTGGCTGATGCGGGCGCAAATCCTTATACGGCAGTGGCAGCGATGTTGCAAGCTGGGCGTTTGGGTTTTATCAACACATATCAACTGCCTGCGATGGAAGTTAATGATGGGCTTGAAACCATCAATACCGATATTCATGTGGCAGATAATTTAGCGGGTGCATTAGATGATTTGGCTGCTGATAAAGCATTGACCGAAGCTGTAGGGCAAATATTGGTGGATAATCATATTTTCATCAAACGTGCTGAAATTGAAGAAGTTGCCGCTTGCGATAATGATATTGCCAAGCGCGATTATTATATTCATTTTCTATAAAATCTGTTTATAGATTGCGCTTAATATATTTATTGGCGAGTGTTTGCAGGGAGTTAACATATTCTAGCACATCAATGCCGACAGCAATAAAATCAATATTTAGTGCATCAATGCAATGCTGATTGAAAGCCTCGTCTAGCGATAAAATACCTGCCGCTTTGCCAGATTTTTTAATGCGCGTTAACGTATCGGTTACCGCCTTGCGGACTTCTTCATGCCCTGTTTGACCGATAAAACCCATATCAGCCGCCAAATCAGATGGGCCAATAAAAATACCATCGATATTGTCTAGCTGTAAAATATCATCAAGCGCATTTAACCCCTTAACTGTTTCAATTTGCAATAATAAGCAGATGTCATCATTGGCAGTATGTAGATAATCTTTGATTATATTAAAGTGCGATGCCCGTGCCAATGCCGCGCCAATGCCACGTTGCCCTTTGGGCGGATAATTCACGGCTTCAACCATTGCCCGCGCTTCTTCCACGCTTTCAATCATCGGTATCAGCAATGTTTGCGCGCCAATATCTAGCACTTGCTTGATTAATGTTTTATCGCCAGTAGGTAACCTGACGATGGGGTGGCTTGCAGATGCTTCTAAAACCTGTAATTGCGCTAAAATTGTTGGCAAATTATTAGGTGCGTGTTCCCAATCAAGCAATAGCCAATCAAAACCTGCCTTGCCAAGCATTTCGGTGCTATAAGGATGGGCTGTGCCTGCCCAACAACCGATTTGCGATTGATTTGTTTGTAATCTTTGCTTAAAGATATTTGTGGGTGCGGGCATGATAGTATCTTTTTATTCAAAATTAACGCGCACCGAACCGAACGCGCCAAAATCAGCAAAAATCCCACTGCCTGATGGGCATTCAATCGGGCGGATAAAAGAACCTGATAGCACAATATCGCCTGCTTTAATCATCTGACCATAATGTTGCAACCGTTGCACCAACCACAGCATAGAGGTGAGCGGGTCGTCAAGCACACCTGCGCCCAAACCTGTTTCTTCTACCGCATCATTACATTTGCAAATAACGCCAATAAAGCGCAAATCAAAATCTTGAAGCGCATGTTTTTCATCACCCAAAATCACGCCTGCATTGGCGGCATTATCGGCAATCGTATCAAAGATTTTTCGAGCAATGCCAGTTTTTTTATCTTTGCGAATAATTCTGGTATCTAAAATTTCTATGCTGGGGGTGATATAATCTGTGGCGGTAATAATTGCATCACGGCTAGCATCACGCACATCATGTTTCATGATAAAAGCAATTTCGGCTTCGATACGCGGTTGGATAAAATGATTTTTTACAATATTGGCGCCATTGGCAAATAGCATATTATCAAATAAAACACCAGAATCAGGAATATCAATATTGAGTGCCGATTGCATGGCTTTAGATGTTAAGCCAATTTTCCAACCAATCTGTTTATGCCCTTTTTGTTTCTTTAACGCCACCAACGCATCTTGAATTTTATAGGCATCATCCATATCTAAATCGGGATATTGCAGGCTTAACAAACCAATTTGCGTTTGCGTTTGTTCTGCCTGATATAATGTTTCGGCAGCTTTTTGAACATCAGCATTTTTGATCATTTCTCATCTGCCACTATATTGCGTAACACGCCAATGTTAGAAATTTCCACTTTAATTTCATCATCGGGTTTCAAGAAAATCGGTGGGTCAAACCGCGCCCCTGCCCCCGTTGGCGTGCCAGTGATAATCATATCGCCTGCCACCAATGTGGTGAAAGTTGAGATATAAGCGATTTGCTCACAAATAGGAAAGATCATACGGCTGGTATTATCATTTTGCCGCATCTCGCCATTAACATAGGTGGTGATTTCGGCATTTTCAATCTGTTCAATATCGGTAAAAGGCACCAGCCATGGGCCTAGCGCGCCTGAATTATCAAAATTTTTGCCTTGCGTTACATTAAATTTGGCATGGCGCACCCAATCGCGCAATGTGCCTTCATTGCAAATGCTTAAGGCGGCAATATGGTTTGGCGCATTGGGCGCGCTGATATGGCGTCCCCCTTTGCCAATTACCACAACCATCTCGCCCTCATAATCTAATTTATCGCTGGCTTTGGGGCGGATAATCGGTTGTTGATGCCCCGAAAAACTACGGGCAAACCGAATGAAGAGCGACATTTTATCAGGTGCTTGTATACCATCTTTATATTCTGCATTTCTATCGGGGAAATTTACCCCAACACAGATGATTTTCTCGCCATTATGAATCGGCACATTAAATTGAAAATTGCCATCTTTATGAGTGATTGCCTGATTTTCTGCCTTTTCCAGCAATGCGGGTAATTTATCTTGTGCGATGGCGGTTTTTAAGTCAGGAATATCAGGAAAATGAGGCGTTAAATCAATCGCGCCCTTATCATTGATGGCAGCGTAAAAATTTCTACCATCAGCACAAATATAAGCAAGTTTGGTATAAGCAAGTTTTTTATCGGTAAGTTCGGTCATGATTCTCTCTTTTAATATCATGTTATGGTGCGATGATAGGGCTGGCTTTTAGGTCAGATTTCCGCGGGGTAACGCCATGAAATACCGAACCTTCCTCAAACCAACTTCTGGGCGCAGGTGCTCCCCATAGAGTTTGCCGTTGCGGGTCAGTCAAATCCCATTTAATCGGTTCTAAATCAGGGTCAACAGTTGAATAATCACTGCAATAAATTTCAATTCTATGCCCATCAGGGTCTGTGATATATAAGAAAAACGCGTTAGAAATGCCGTGTCTGCCGGGCCCGCGTTCAATATTTTCAAGGTAGCCAGTGGTTGACATAAGGTCTAATAAATCAATAATGTTAAGCGGTGTTGGCACCCAAAAAGCGATATGATGCAGGCGCGGACCAACGCCATTGGTGAAAGCAACATCATGCACGCCACCTTTGCGATGCAACCATGCCGCCCAAACGCGCTTTGTTGCCTCATCTTCGGTATATTCAGTCACGCGAAAACCAAAATCCGACCAAAATGCAACGCTTTCATCGGCATGGTATGAAAAATAATTGACATGGTCAATTCGTAACGGTTTCACGCCGCGATAAAGCTGATATTGTTGATGAATCGCGGGCATTTTATCCATTTTGTGAAAAAATTCTATTGGCATATCATGGCAATCCGATGTTTGCAATGTTCGCCCTTGATAGGGGCGTTCTACCCATGCAACAGGGCGATTTTTACTTTGAAAATAAGCATAAGCCTTATCTAAATCATCCTCATCATAGGTCTTAAACGCCACCGTTTGCACTGATGGTATATCGGGTGGTGCATCAGAAACTTCATCAGAATTTTGCGTCAAAATAATGCAATGATGAAAACGTTCTTCCATCGCGCGCAAATAAAGATTCTTATCATCTTCATCGCTTATTTGTAACCCTAAAATTTCGGTATAGAATTTTTTAGAAGCTGTTAAATCTTGCACATTCAAATGGACATGGCTAAGGCGCACAACATTGAAATCAGGATAAAGATTGGGGGCTGGAATCGGCATTGTTTAAGCTCCTAATTGTGGAATTTTATGGGGTTTGGTGGCAAAACCGATATTTTTGGTTTCCATATAAAAATCAAACGACCAATCACCACCATCACGCCCGATACCAGAATATTTCATGCCACCAAAGGGCGAGGGTAAATGGCGTAAATTTTCAGAATTCACCCAAACCATGCCCGCTTCTAGCGCATCAGAAACCCGTAAAGCCTGCTGAGTATTATCAGTCCATAAATAAGCCGCCAGCCCATAATCAACATCATTGGCAATGTTAATCGCATCTTGCTCGGTTTTGAAAGGAATCGCGGTTAGCACAGGTCCAAAAATTTCTTCTTGGGCAATTCGCATCTTATTATGGGCGTTGGTGAATAAGGTAGGCGGCACATAGCAATTACCAGAACAATTACCATGAAAATTACTTTCTATGTCTTGCACGGGCTCACCACCCAAAGCAATCGTTGCGCCTTCAGCTTTGGCAATATCAAAATAAGAAGTTACCTTATCAAAATGAGTGGGGTGAATTAGCGGGCCTATCACTGTTTTAGGGTCAAGCGGATGCCCAACTTTGATGTTTTTTGCTTTACTGACAACCATTAAGGTAAATTCATCATAAATGGATTCTTCCACCAGCAGGCGCGATGATGATGTGCATCGCTCGCCATTAAGCGAATAAATCATAAAAATCGCCGCATCGGCAGCGCGTTCAAGGTCAGAATTTGCAAACACAATCACCGGATTTTTACCGCCCAATTCAAAATGGTAACGCTTTAAGGTATCAGCACCTTGCTTGGTAATCATAGTACCTGTGCGGCTTTCACCTACAAACGCAATCGCTTTAATCGCCTCATGTTCGGTTAAAGCGCGCCCTGTATCCTCACCCATGCCATTGACTAAATTCCACACGCCCTTCGGCAATCCTGCTTCTGTGGCAATCTCTACCAACAGCCTTGCGGTGAGGGGCGATAATTCAGCGGGCTTATGCACAATTGTGCAACCCGATGCCAATGCAGGCGCAATTTTCCACGTTGATAGCATAAAAGGCGTGTTCCATGGCGTGATAATGCCAATCGCGCCAATCGGTTTGCGCGATGTTATATTGATTTGCGATTCATTATAAAGGCTTTGTCCATCACGCGCGGTGGGCGCCATATCGGCAAAATAGCGAAAATTTTCAGCACCCCTGATGGCAGCCTTTGCCATAAAACGAATGGCTTGCCCCGTATCCACCGATTCCACAAGGCTGATTTCTTCGGCACGTGCTTCGATAATATCAGCGATTTTATGTAAGATTTTCTTGCGCGCCACCCCCGATATGCCCGCCCATTCCTGAAATGCTTCTTTAGCTGCGGTGGCGGCACTATCAATATCCGCTTTTGTGCCGTGCGCGGTTTGGGCAATCGGCTTTAAGTCAATCGGGGAAATAACCTCAAATGTTTTACCATCAGAAGCAGGCATATCCTGACCATTAATATGGTTGAGAATGGGTTTATCTTTAAATCTTTTTAGATATTTTTCAGCTTTTTGTAAATTTTCTTGTAACGACACAGCTTTACGCCCCCTTATTAATACGCGCATGGATAGGATTCACCTTCCATGATGTTTCTTGAAGCTCAACCAGCTCTAACGATACCATCAAATAGCCTTTAGCCAATTCATCTTTGAAAAAATCTTGCGTTTCTTGCATTAATAAATCGCCCGTTTCTTGCTTTTGTTCAAAAGAACGGCCTTTGCCAAGCCGAAAAATCATATCAATAAACGCATTATCCTGATGCCCATCAGCAAGCGCGTAATGTTTTTGTGGTTCTGCCCGCACCCTAATACCGCCAAGCGGATAGGTTGTAAGAGTCGTGATTTTTTGACGCATCAGCTCACAAAATGCGCTGATATCAGCTTTATCTTCTAAATTAGAAGAATATTGAATAAGCAAATGTGGCATTGATACCGCCCCTAAAGAGTGTTTTAACGATTGCCTATTTATTTAACATGTGAAGTATTTTGTCAAGTAATTTTTGTCAATAACATTATTTTTACTTGACATATTTGCTATAATCACGTCAAAATTGCGCTATGAATAAGCCTAAAAAAATTACGTCTGAAAATATTTCCGATTCATCTGATAATATCTCAGATGATATTTTGGTTACCACGCGGCAAAGTCTGCCAATTTCGTTGTTACGCACCCGCGAACTGATTATGAGTGATATTCGCCCGATTTTGCAAAAATATGATTTAACCGAACAGCAATGGCGTTTCTTGCGGGTTGTTACCGAAACCGAAAATGCTGATGCCAGTTTTATCGCTCATAAAGCATGTTTGCATGCCCCTAGTGTTACACGGATTTTACGCAATTTAATTGAGAGGGGCTATGTGCAAAGCCATGTTAGCGCGAATGATAAAAGACGCGTTATCATAAAACCAACAGCCAAAGCGCATAAAATTATTACTGCTGTGTTGCGTGAAACCAATCTTGCTTTTGAACAATTACGACAGATTATTGGTGCGAAACGCTGGAAAAATTTGGTTGATTTGCTGATTGAAGTGCGCGATGAAATCAACAATCATCATCAAAAGAAGTAATTCCAAGAAGCAATTCCAAGAAGCAATTCCAAGAAGCAATTATTGGGATTGCAAGCCAATCTCTAACGCGTCCAATATTTTTTCAATATCCTCTTTGGTCACAATCAATGGTGGTGATAAAATAATATTTGCGCCTGAAATCCGCACCATCACCCCTGCCTGATAGATTGCCTCATGAATTTTTGCCAATATCGCCTTATCAATTGGCGTTTTCTTTTCTTGGTCTGAGACCAATTCTAACGCGCACATTAGTCCATAACCGCCACGCACATCGCCAATTAGCGGATATTTTTTAGCCAATGATAAAAGCCCTTGATAGAGCTGTTCGCCACGAATTTTAGCATTTTTGTAAATCTGTTTTTCCTGCATCACGCGTAAACTTGCCAAAGAAGCCGCTGCCCCTACGGGGTGTCCTGAATAGGTGTAACCGCTGGAAATGGTGGCTTTTCCTGTTTTATCCTGTTCGAATATTTCTGCCAAATGGTCGGCAATCATCACTGCGCCAAACGGAAAATAGCCATTGGTAATTGCTTTTGCTGTTACCATCATATCGGGCTGAACGCCAAAAAGCCGCGAACCGCTCCATGCGCCAGCGCGTCCAAAAGCGGTAATCACCTCGTCGGCAATCAGCAAGATATTATGTTCCTTACATATTTTGCTGACCATTGGCATAAAGCGAGGATGCGCGGGAATAACGCCGCCTGCGCCTAATATCGGCTCCATAATCATTGCAGCGATGGTTTCAGCACCTTGAAACTGAATCTCATCTTTTAATGCTTGCACCGATAATTCCGCCAATTGCTTTGCATCAGTTGCGCCAAATGGATTGCGATAAAGATAAGGGCCAGCAATATGAAAGCAACCGGGTAGCATGGGTTCGTACTGCATGCGAAAATGACTATTGCCATTGACCGCCGCCCCGCCCATATGCGTGCCGTGATAGCCTTTTTTGAGCGATAGAAACTTAACTTTTCCAGCGTCACCGCGAATTTTATGATATTGCCGTGCCAACCGTAGCGCAATTTCAACCCCATCAGACCCACCTGACGTGAAAAACGAACGGCTTAAACCATCGGGGGCAAAAAATTCTTTCAGCTGATATGAAAGCTCAATCACGGCTTCGTTACTGGTGCCACGAAAAATAGAATAATAGGGCAATTTATCAAGCTGTTCGGCGATTGCCTGCTTAATTTCATCGCAAGAAAAACCCAGATTAACATTCCATAAGCCACCAATAGCATCAAGCAACTGATGCCCATCAATATCGGTGATATAGACGCCCTCAGCCTTTGTGATGATTTTGGGATAGTTAGTAAGACTATCGGCAGGGTGTGCCATCGGGTGCCATAAATGTTTGGCATTATTGGCTTTTAGAAAATTATTATCAACCATACCAGTTTCTTTCCATGATAATTCATTATTTTATCGCTAATAAATCAAGCGCGTTTTGATAAGCATTAGCAGGATTCATAACATCGAAATGCACAATTTGCATATTCATTTTTTGCGCGCCCACAATATTGCGCCATTGGTCATCAACAAAAACAGTTTGTTCTGCCTCTATATTAAGCGCATCTAATACCGCCTGATAGGCGCGAGGGTCGGGCTTTAATATCTTGCTATAGGTAGCATCAATGATGGTCGCAAAATCATCAATAAAAGGTAGTTTATGCCTAAAATCCTTGCCATAAAATAAATCTAACTCATTGGATAAAATGGCAGTGGTAATAGATGCTTGCTTCACCTTTGCCAATGTTGTCAAAAATTCAGGGCGAATAAAATCAAGCGGATTCATTTTGCCACGTGCCGCCATCACAAAATCTTGCATCTTGTGCCAATCTGTGCCAATAAGCGCGCCCACTTGTTTGGTTCGCATTTGCCAATAATCGCGTTCGGTGATTTTATCGGCACACATATCTTGCCATAAAGCATCGGTTTCGGGCGCAAACGGCCCTTGCCATGTAAGAGTATGCGGCTCTAACCCTAATGCGCGTTCGGTATCGCGATGGGTTTCAAATAAGGTTTTGGTAATTACCCCACCAAAATCTAAAATCAATGCTTGTTTTTTCATCGCGCGCACTATACCGTTTGTGTGACTATATAAAAATTACTTAACATGTTAAATTTTCTTGACATAAAAACATAAATAATGCAAACATTATTTTACATTATCGTAATAATTATCGCATGATTAGGAATATAAGATGATAACACAGGCACAGATTGATTTGCTTCGGCATCAAGAAATTCCACAGCAAAAATTGCTGATTGATGGTGATTATCGCAACGGTAACGCAGAAAAGATAGCGGTTATCAGCCCGATTGATGGCGCCATTATCAGCCATATTGCCAGCGCCAGCAAAAGCGATATTGATGATGCGGTGATGGCGGCAAGGAAAAGTTACGAATCTGGCATATGGACAAAGCAATCACCCGCTGCCAAAAAGAAAATCTTATTCCGCATTGCAGAATTGATTGAAGCGCAAGCATTAGAACTAGCTGTGTTAGGTGTGCGCGATAATGGCACTGAAATTGGCATGGCATTGCGGGCAGAACCCGGCTCAGCCGCGGGCACATTTCGTTATTATGCCGAAGCGCTTGATAAAATCAATGGCGAGATAACCACCACTGACGAGAGTTTTTTGGGCATGGTGTTGCGCGAACCATTAGGCGTGGTGGGCGCGATTGTGCCATGGAACTTTCCTTTGATGATTGCGGCATGGAAAATCGCCCCTGCTTTGGCGATGGGCAATAGTGTTGTGTTAAAGCCATCAGAACAAGCATCATTAAGCGTGCTAAAATTAGGCGAGATATGTTTGCAAGCAGGTTTGCCCAAGGGGGTGCTAAATATTGTTACTGGCACGGGCAGTGTGGCGGGCAATGCGATGGCGCATCATCATGATATTGATGCGATTGGCTTTACGGGGTCGGGCAGAGTTGGTGCTAGTCTGATGCAAGCTGCGGCGCAATCAAACTTAAAGCGATTATTTTTAGAATTGGGCGGTAAATCACCCAATATTATTTTTGCCGATACCAAAGATTTAAGCCAAGCGGCCAAAATATCAGCAGCGGGTATTTTTAGAAATTCGGGTGAGGTATGTGTGGCAGGGTCAAGGCTTTTGGTGGAAGCATCCATTGCAGAAGAA
>JAHZMA010000056.1 GCA_022599575.1 Alphaproteobacteria bacterium
CGATTTCAAATGTTGATGGCATGGATGGCACAGCCGATGCGCGTTTTTATGGCACGAGCGAGTATGGCGCGCAAGAATTTGGTGGCACATTCGCGCTTGCCAGTGCAACTAGCTATTATTATGGCGCGTTCGGGGCGGCAAATGTAGGCGGTAGTGTAACACCTCCGCCACCTGATCCCAATCCCAATGACATGGTGAGTGATATTTCACTCAGTGACGCATCTAGCGATGGTCTTTCTCTTACTAATGGTGAGTTGCAGGCAATTGGTGTGCAAGCAGAAACTACTAATTCAGTCTTAAACTTTAACGATGCGGATACCTCTTTATCGCTAACATTTGATGCTGATGGTAAAATGAATAGTGCAAGCTTTAATTTGAACAATGTAAATTATGCAGCCGATATCGCGACATATCCACAATATAGCCAAACCAGTGATATTAGAATATATGGCGACCTTAGTCTTGATAGCGTCATTCAAGATAGTAGTAACTTTTGGGTCAGCAGAGGTTTTAACGATAGCTTTGAGGATGTTGATAGTTTTGAATCGGAATATATGGTAAGTGTTATCTGGGAAAAATATTCAGATGAGAATACTTCTCAGCATGGCTATCTGGTTGCGGGATTTGAAACGGCTGGTGCGGATATTCCTACTGATAGTGGCACTGTTAGATTTAAGGGCAATGGCGAAGGTCGCTATCTAGGTTCAACAGAGTCTTATGGTGTCGATTTTGATGCAGAGGCTGATATTGATTTTTCTGCCCGCACTGTAACATTCTCAACCAGCAAGACACATTATATTAATTATGAATATGATAGTGCCACTGATACAGAAACTACGACTACGGTTTTATTAGGCGAACTCAACATCGAAAATGCCGTATTATCTTATGCATCGGGCACAAACATTATCAGAAATGCGAATGCTGTTGGCCTTACTGTTGATGGCACGATTCTAACAGCTACTGCTGGCGATATTCAAGCGCGCTTTTATGGCACGGGTGATAATGCCGCACAAGAATTTGGTGGCACATTCAATTTCATAAATGGTAATGATAACAGCGAATATTATTATGGCTTTTTTGGGGCGGCAAGGGCTGCAACTGGCGGTGATGATGGCGGCGGTGATGATGGCGGCGGCAATCCTTTCATTCCTGCTATTAATTATGCGAGCTATGGTTCATTTGATGATGTATCGACATATGTTGTGCAAAACGAAACTGCTCAAACCGTTCACCTCCCCGGTGTGGCAGTGCTAGTAGATAACACCACAACATATAGCCGTTCTGATGCAAGTATCGATTGGACAGATGACGATTTTGAAAGTAGCACGGGTGATATTTCAAGAATCACTGCACCTGTCATCTCACTCACATTTGATACACATGATGATTATGGTGCTACTGAAAGCTATATTTCTGCGGCAACGCTTTATGTTGGTAATAAAAAATATACAGCCACTGTTCTTGCTGATGAGGAATACAAATCTAACAGTTCTCTATATAAAGAAATTGATGGCATTAGCGATGGAAGAAAAAATATATCTATAAACACCGGTTTCTATAGTAATAAAAATTATTTTGTTGCAAACTATATGAAGAATATCGATTGGGATGTTGGTGAAAATCTATCAGAAACTGCTAAGACCGATACTTATTCTGTTGATGATGGCTATATGGTTGCTGGCTTTGAAACTGCTGGTGGCGCTATCAATAGCAGTGGCAATGCGGAATTTAAGGGTGTTGGCGAAGGAAATTATGTAACGACAGCGGGTGTCTATTATCCTGATTTTAACATAACAGCTGATGTTGATTTTTCGGCCCGCTCCGTAAAATTGATAACCACCGATACCGGCTATTGCGATTATGATGCTGATTATAATTGCACATTCCAACCGTTGAATCAGCTTAATTTCACCAGCACATTAACTTATGATTTAGGGAATAATAGTATCAGCGGTGCGGTTACAGCCGATGGCATGAATGGCACAGCTGATGCGCGTTTTTATGGCACGGGCGATAATGTAGCTGAAGAATTGGGTGGCACATTCTATATGAATAATGGCGCAAGCAATTATTATTACGGCTATTTCGGGGCAACAACGGAAGGGGTTAAGTTTCACAACCTCATCACTGTTGCTAATTTTGATGATATTCAAACCACTTCCGTAGTGGCTACGGACTATCAAGGCCAAACTTCATTTGCTGAGGCATCAACATATGCGGATAATAATGGTGCAATAACATTTACGCTACCCAGCATTGCATCTGTGAGCATTCCTGGCGGTGAATATACGGGCACACCTGATGACGACGATTATTATAGTAACATTTTTAGCCGTACTTTTACTCTCGCTAAAGTGCTTGATTCTTCTCTTGCGCTAACATTTGATGGAGATGGTGATATTTCTGCTGCAACCATTAATGCTGGCACCTTATCCGAGACGCTATCTGACAGTGGCAGTAGCACTTATTTCTATGCTTATGAAAATGACCCATCTAAAAATATAAGCGTCTCTGCAAATTTTTCTAATGATAATAGCAATAGTAACCAAGCTACATTTGATGCGGCATATATGGTAAGGGTGGAAGCTAACTATACGATAAATGATTATGAAGCAGGCGATATAGAGTATCAACAAGATTACTATGAAATATATATGATCGCTGGTTTTGAAACTGTTGGCGGCACTGGCGGTAATATACCTACTACTGGCACAGCGGTTACATTTAACGGCAGTGGCGAAGGCTATTACAACTATGATTACGGTAATATTGGTGGTGGCACCAATGTTGATTTTGATGTAACGGCTGTGGTTGATTTTGAAAATTACGATGTAACGTTAACAACCAGCAATACCGGCGATGAATATTACACTTGTGATGAGAACAATAATTGTGGAAATGTGTTTAATAGCTACGATCACCTCAATTTCACTGGCACATTAAATTATGCGGCAGGCATGAACGCCATTGCTGGCAATGTTGAAACTGCAGGCGATGTTGGTAATAATATCGCAAAACTAACAGGCACAGCCGATGCGCGTTTCTATGGTAGTGCGGCGCAAGAATTTGGCGGTACATTTTCAATGAATGATGGCACTGCTGACAATTACTATTACGGCTATTTCGGGGCGCAGCGGCAAAGCTATATCATCTCTAGTGAAACGCTTACAACCACCCATGCGGATACGCCAACAAGCTTTAACGCCAATAATCTAACAAGCTTTGATGATGAAGACCGTAAAAGCACAACCAATAATGCCTTACAAATAAACAATCTTGTGCAGATAACCAAAAACAATGTTGATAGAACAATCATTAATAATAAAATCACGGGTGCTGTTGCCGAATTTGATTATGATAGCGGTGGTGCTTTTAAGGATGATGGCTTCAGATTTTATCTTACTGATAAAAAATATAGCATAACCGGTGGTGATGGCGTTGACGATGGCTATAACACTCAAGATTATATTTTTGATTGGAGTCCCGATTCTAGTGATGCTGATACACCTAGTTATATTAGGTTAACCAAAGAGAGTATTTTTTTCGGCTTTACGGCAAATTATATGATATTGGTTAATTTGGAGCTAGATGAGTCTGATTATGATAGTTTAGGCTATGGCATCACTGGTTTTGAAACCACCTCTATTCCTAGCACTGGCACTGCTGTTACATTCACTGGTAAAGGGCGCGGGACTTATTATGATACAAGTAGTGGTTTTAACACTTCTTTTGATGTAACCGCCACTGCTAATTTTGTGAACCGCAGAGTGAACTTAGCTAGCACCAATACATGCACTAATAGCAATGATTGCGAAAACACTTTGCTACCTCACCTTAATTTCACTGGTACATTACAATATTTATTAAGTCCCGGTCAACCAATTACGTATATTGGTTCTGGTCGAACCAAAGGCGATACGGACAATAATATTTCATCATTAGTAGGCGCAGTCGATGCTCGCTTTTACGGGCCTGCCGTCGAAGAATTTGGCGGCACATTCAGTCTCAACAATGCAGATGCAGGCTATGTCGGCTATTTCGGGGCATTCCGTTATGGCATTGTGAAATCAATTATGCTTGATGTGACTGCAATCACCACTGAAAGTGATAATCTGCACACATTAACGCCACGCGAGCTTCCTACGCGCTATCTGGCGTCTGCTAATCTTTACCAAGCTTTTGATCATGCGCTTATGGATGTAAATTACTTGAAAAAAACCACTTCTTCAATTGATGGTGTTTTTCAAGATATAACTCAACCAGACATCAATCACACGATTAATTATAATCAGGGTAATGCTGATATTGGGCAAACCAGAAATTTCATTATGAATGCAATCGCTATCAGTAAAATTGATGCTGCTAACCGCACCCGTGCGCCAAATTGGGACTGGAGCACAGCTGATAGTGATAAGAATATCGCGCTCTCAAGAATCATCAACTCTTCTGTGCAAGTTAGATTAAAAGATACTGGCGAGATGATGGATTTAAATGTTGATTTAGATGCCACCACCTCTTATGCCGCAACGAACGCGACGCCGAATATAACTGGTTTTACAAGTGACATTACCACTAATTTAGGCTATACTGATGGCACTGAAACCCAAACAATGACACTAACAAGAGATAAAAGCTTTTTCGGTTTTGCTGCTGGCAATATGCTCTATATTAGTTGGTATGTTTTTGAAGATGGTCCTGCATTGGGCACCGATGCTACTGGTCTTGAAGAAAGGCAAGGCATGATGATTGCGGGTATTGAAACACGGTTTACCGATATTTATAACGTTACTAAAAATGCTACTTTTACAGGCAAAGGGCGTGGTGTTTATGAAAATGATAGCAATGAAAATTATCAAACCATTTTTGATATAAAAGCCGATATTGTATTTAATGCAAAAACAATAACAATTAACAGTGAAAACACTTGCAAAGATGTTGTCAATGCAGATTGCACGGGTGCTGATAGGCTGGCCGAGCTTGATTTCAGCACGGATAACATCACTTATACCAGTAAGACGATCAAACATGTTGCTGGTAAGAGTTATACTGGCGATAATAAAGTTGCTAATAATGATTTTGTGGATACTGTTACTGATTTTATCAGCAATCAAATTACTGGTGCTGTGAATACTGGCAGTGGCACAGGCGATTTATCAGGCACGCTTGATGCAAGATTTTACGGCTCACAGGCCCATGAATTAGGTGGCACATTTGCCATGAGCAATGGTAATACCTATTATTATGGTGCATTTGGTGGCTTGCGTAATGGGATACTCATTTTTGATAGCTATTCGATTAATACTGCAACATCGTCTGTTTTAACGCCGAACGTGGTAAATATTCCTGTTGCATATAATTCTTTAACCGCTGCTACTCTGGATAGGGATAACAGCAATAAAACATTCACCATGAATGCTTTGGCATTTGATGTTACCTATAACAAATTCACCTATGGGCGTTCCGCCATAAGTCAAGATTGGAATGCAAATGGTGATTATGTCCAAACCGCAACAGAACATAAATTTATTAATACCCCCACAGCTTCCATCATTTTTGATGATAAGGGTGAAGTAACAAGAGTTGTCGCGCAATTAAATGTTGGCTCGGGAACATTTGAATATTCAAATTATAATGAGATGGTAAGCGCGATTGAACTGTTGATAGACCCAAATGCTGCTAGCAAGCAAAATAATCCATTCACCCATTCAGCGGATAAATCAGTATCAACGGCTGATATTATTAATGACTTTGATGATTTTGCTTATGTGAGTGATACTGACCTAGCCACGATTACGGTGGATAGGGGCTTAGAATCTTTCGGCTTTTACCCGCATCATATGGCATTTATTAATTGGCGTCTAGAAACTGTACGGGCAACGGATGGTGAAGATGTTTTGCGGGGTAACAGCTCTATCAATGATGGTTTTATCGTAACAGGCATTACAACCTTCGATGCGGATTTAACGGCACTTACTAGCGCGGTTAAATTCCGTGGCAAAGGGCGCGGTATTTTTGAACGAGATGGTGGCATCTATTACCATACCAGATTTGATGTTACTGCCGATATTGATTTCGGCACTGCCAAAACTGTGAAACTCTATGCTACCAACACTTGTAAAGATGTTGCCAATGCTGATTGCGCGGGTGCTGATCGCGTATCAGATCTTGATTTTACTGTCGGCGATGGAGCTTTCAATAAAGCAGTAAAATTAGATGTCAATAATAAAATTGTGGATAATTCACAAACATTTAATGTCGGCACTCCTGCCTTAGGCGGTATTATGAATGGCAAGATAACCGCTAATTTTTATGGCGCAGGCGGTAGCGAATTGGCTGGTTACTTTAACGCAAGCAGTCCAAATAATTTCTATTTTGGTGTATTCGGTTTGAATAATGGCACCCATACCAGCCAGTTTGGTGATGCTATTGCCACCAATCATGCCAACACGCCAGCAATTTCTAACCCTCTACCCGCTGATTTCGATACCGCATTTGCGAGTGCCACAGATATATCATATAATTTACCAGCATTGACAGGTGTTACGCGCGATTATAACGAAAATGCAGGCACAACAAGCCTAAAAAGATATGATGCCCCTGTTATAAAAGTTACATTTGATAGTGCGAAGCCTAACCAATTGAAAGATGTCACATTATATGTTGGTGCTGATGAATATGTTGGTAATAACACCGCAATCGGCACGGAAGTGGCAAAAGAAATCAGCAACTCAATCACAGCTTTTAGTGATGGAACGAGTCTGCTACATGTTGCCAGCAATGCAACGAAATTTGGTTTCGCAACAAAATATATGGCATTGATACATTGGGAGCTAGATAAAACCGATAATAGCTCTTTAGTGCATGGCTATGGCTTGGCGGGCATTAAAACTGTTGGCATAGGGGGGGTTGCTGGTATCCCCAACCCAGCATCTAGTGCTGAAACTATCGTTAAATTCACTGGTAAAGGTGCAGGGCATATTCAAGATTATGATAGTGATAACAATAAATATAACGCACCAGAAGCTGTAACATTTGTAATCAATGCTGACGTTAATTTCTATCGTCGCACCGCAATATTTAATGGTGATGTTGATGGCGATGGCAATGAAATTTGGGATTTCAACACCCCAACATTACATTATATAGCGGCTGATAATCATATCATCGGTGATGTTAGCGCAAATGGTGATGGGGCTACTGGTGTAAGGGGTACAATTGAAGCTAGCTTTTACGGACCGCAGGCAGCAGAATTGGGCGGCACAATCATCATGGAAAGCCTAGATGGCGAGAAAAACTTTATCGGCGCATTTGGGGCAGCTAAACAACCATAAACATAAATAACATAATATTCTAAAAACGCGGTGAGTGATTCTACCGCG
>JAHZMA010000057.1 GCA_022599575.1 Alphaproteobacteria bacterium
CTCCTGTTCGTGATTATACCATGTTGCTAATATTTGAAAAAATTGTTAAACTTGGCTGTGAATTGCAAAAATACACTAACAAAACTGATAATTGCAAATTATCTGAATTACAAGCTAAGATTACTGATGCTAAACAACTTTTAGTTAATAAAAAATTTTAATCTAACCAAAATAAAGGATAATAAAATGAAACTATCAAAACCCATGTTTTCAATCACCAAGCCTATCATATTGGGTTTGGTGCTATGTTTGCTAGCATTCGCACATACCAAACCAGTATCTGCTCAAGAGAAAACAATATTCGACATATTAAGAAGCGCAGAATTAAAATTATTCGGCTATTATGTAATACTAAACAATTCAGATTTTCTTGATATTTTAACTGAAAATGATGTGAGTGCCATTATCGGCGAATTAAAACAATTTCAACCAACAGAATTTGATAAATTCCTGCATCATACCGAAGATTTTTTGATATATGCTGATGACATAGCAATAAAACATGATAACATAAATCGATTTTATGTAACTTATCAAGATCGTCAAATTATATTTTCACCAACCATTGATAAAATCTTGTTGCGGGCAGTAACGGACCATCCCGAAATGAAAATTTATTATGAAACACAATTCGCGACTAACCCGCTCTTTATGCAATTGGCAGATACAAATAATAACAACATTATTCCGCTGATTCAGCTTTTTTTAGATAATGGTGCTGATATTAATGCAAAAAATCCAACATGGGGTAAAACAATTTTCAGTTATGTTGGCACATTAGAAATTGCACAACTATTATCAGCAAATGGTGCTGACCCTACCATCATCGCAAATAATGGCGAGAGCCCTTTAATACATGCGATTTACTGGCATCGTTCTCATCAACTCATAAAATTTCTCATTGATATCGGGGTGGATTTACATGCCAAATCATCTTCCGATAACACTGCGCTTAGTGAGGCAAAAGATAATGTTGAATATTTCATAAATGATTATGAAACGGAGAATAACGATAATTATTTTGATGACCCTGAATATCTTGAAGCTGTCCGCGCCCGCTTTGCAAACACCAGAGAGGTGCTCCGCATCATCGAACAAGCACTAGAAGCAGATAAAAAACCATAAAAGCGGTGCGTGTCGTAACATCCTCGGCTATTACGCAACATTATCAGGGGGCTTTTTTTTTCTGTTATTATAGAGTAGGATTCAAAAAATGAATGATTACCATCACATCATCACATTTTGGTTTGAGACATTGCAGCCAAAAGATTGGTTTATGCAATCGGATGAAACCGATAAAAAAATTGAGGCGTTTGCATCATTGCACGCGCAAGCAAAGTCTGGTGAGCTAGCGCAATGGCGTGATACAGCGCATGGCAGGCTGGCGGAGATTATCATTCTTGACCAATTTTCGCGCAATTTATTTCGTAACACGCCCAATGCTTTCGCTTATGATGGCTTGGCGCTGATATTGGCGCAAACGGCTATTGATGCAGGAGCGGATAAGGAGTTATCAAAAGCTGAACGGTTGTTTTGTTACATGCCTTTCATGCATTCGGAATCGAAACTCATTCAGCAACAAAGCATGGAACTCTTCACTGCGTTACAGATAGAAAATAACTTAAAATTCGCGCAGGAACATCATGATATTATCATGCGCTTTGGGCGGTATCCGCACCGCAATTCGATATTAGGGCGCGTATCTAGCGCAGAAGAATTGGAATTCCTAAAGGAACATTCAGGGTTTTAGAGTTTGATGCATACCGATTGCCTGTTCTGACTCTTATTGCACTCCCCGACACGCACGATTTTTGTGTTGAATATAGCGGGGGGATTATTAAGGGGGTAATGGCAAGAGGCGTCTGCTTGACAAACTGTCCAACGGACACAAGTTTGACAAGCGCGCATCGAGAAGCCATTCCGCACCCCCTTGATACTACAAAGCCAAGTCGCAAAGCCCCCGCATATTATTACGATATGGATTATTCATCTTGTTGCGCGCGCATTTTCTGTTTCATTCTAACACCTGTAAAAATCGGCACAACAAAGCCAAGAATTGCCAATAGCCAAAGCCCGATTGAAAGTGGCGATGCAATCAATACAAGCCAATCACCATCTGAAATTGTCATGGCACGGCGCAAATTTACTTCCATATCATTGCCTAATAGTACGCCCAAAACAATCGGCACTAATGGCACGTCAAATTTACGCAACACCCAGCCTAACACGCCAAAAAACACCATCATCATCAATTCAAAATTAGAGCCTGAAATGCCATAAATGCCAACAAAAGAAATCATCGCCACCACTGGCATTAAAAAGCGCGATGGTAATAGCAACACCCGCGCAAACACACTCACCATTGGAATATTCATTATCAGTAACATCGTATTGGCAATAAAAAGCGCGGCAATTAATCCCCACACCACATCGGGGTTTTTGGTAAATAACAAAGGTCCAGGGGTGATATTCATTGTCAGCAATACGGCAAGCAACACTGCCGTTGTGCCAGAACCCGGCACACCAAGCGCTAACATTGGCACAAGCGCACCACCAGCTGAAGCATTATTACCCGCTTCAGGGGCGGCAACACCGCGCGGATCTCCCTTGCCGAATGTATCATCTTTGTTGGAGATTTTCTTTTCAACCGTGTAAGAAATGAACGAGCCAAGCGATGCCCCCGCCCCCGGTAACACGCCTGCTAAAAAGCCTAAAATCGTGGAACGCCCCATCGCTGGCGCGCAAAATTTCAACAGCGACCATGATGGTGTGATGCGTCCGATTTTTGGCGTTTCTTGCGCGCTGGCGCCACCATGTCGGGTTTCAATAAAAGTCAGCACTTCGGAGATAGCAAACAGCCCAACAATCACCACCAGAAAATCAATACCGTCATAAAGATGAATTTCGCCAAAAGTTAGACGTGGCGTGCCAGTTTGCGTATCCACCCCAACCATCGCTAACATAATGCCCAAAAAAGCGGCAAAAGCGGCTTTGGCTTGGTTGGTTGATGACACACCGCCTAAAGTGGCAAAGGCAAGCACAAATAATACAAAATATTCCGCTGGCCCAAATAATAATGCGATTTTAACCAGCAGTGGTGCTAATACCGCAAGCCCGATTGTCGCGAAAAAAGCACCAACAAAAGATGAAACACCAGAAAGACTTAACGCCTCGCCCGTTCGCCCATTGCGGCTCATCGGGTAACCATCAAGGCAGGTCATCATTGCGGGTTCATCGCCCGGTATGTTCAGTAAAATTGACGAAATTCGTCCGCCATACATACAGCCATAATAGACCGATGTTAGCAAAATCAGTGCGGAAACGGGCTCAAGCCCAAGCGAAAAAGCCAGAGGAATTAATACTGCTACCCCATTAGCAGGCCCTAGCCCCGGTAACGCGCCCATCATTGTGCCAAGCGCACAGCCAATGAAAGCGAACATCAAATTTTGCCAAGTGAGTGAAATCACAAAACCATCAATCAGTGCAGATAATGTATCCATTAAAAATTCACCCTATTAAAATCCTAATAAACCCTGTGCTAACGATAAGCCAAGCAGCTGCTTAAATACCAGATAGATGCCTAAAGATGTTGTCATGCCAAAAATAACCGAAGAGATTGGCTTTGTGCCTAACCGCCAAGTAAGATAGCCAGAAACCACAGCAGTCGCCAGTAAGAAACCAACAACAGGCAACACCCATGCGTAAATGCCTAAAACCGCAACTGTCATCACAAGTTCAAAAAATTGACGCGCCTGTGGCCAGCGCACTGCAGCATCGGGTTTTAAGGCAATGATGAGTGAGCTAATGGCAAGCCCAATCGCTAAAATGTAAGGGAATGTACGCGGACCAACCACATCGCTGATAAAACTATCTTCGATCAGTGATGCCTGCCACATATAAAAAATGGCAAATAATATGCCTATAATGCCGAAAACACGGTCACTCACGCGAACTCTCCACTAAAAAAGGGGGCGAAATACTCACCCCCTTAATGCCATTATTATTTTAAGATACCGATTTCTTTAGAAAGACCAGTAATATCTTTGATATTTTGCTTTACAAATTTTTCAAAATCTTTGCCTGATAAAGAAAGCGGTGCAAGCCCATTGGCTGCCATTACTTTTTTCCATTCATCAGTTTCATACATTTTTTCAAGCGCATTTACCCAATATTTGTAAGCCGCTTTAGACATACCACCCGGTGCATAAAAACCACGCCAATTTGCGCCAATCACATCAATGCCTTGTTCTTTTGCAGTTGGAAACTGCCCCGCGTTACCCGGCAGACGTTCAGGCGATAAAATCGCCAATACTTTCAAATCACCTGATTCAACAAAGCCTTGCGCTTCAGAAATATCACCCGTGAAAGCCTGTACCGAACCTGCTAATAATTGCGTCATTGCCTCGCCACCGCCAGAAAAAGCGACATATTTAACAGTTTTGACATTTTTAACACCTGCTGCACGTGCTGCAAGAAGCACTTTAAGATGATCCCAACCACCAACAGCAGAACCGCCAGCAAAAGCAATCGAGCGAGGGTCTTTCTTAATTTGCGCCATCAATTCGTTTAAGCTATTAATATTGCTTGATGATGAAACACCAATCACGCCATAATCAGCACCGATTGTCGCAAGCCAGCGCACTTGCCCCATTGAATTACCCGGATAAGCACCTTGTGCAAGACGGGTAGTTGTTGCCGCCGACGCAGCAACAATAAGGTCGTTTTCTTTGTTACGTTTGCTAACCACTTCAGCAAAGGCAACACCGCCACCGCCACCTGAAAGATTGGTAACTTTCATCGTGCTTGGAATAAGTTTTAAATCCTGCAATGTTTTACCAACTTGACGGCAGGTAAAATCCCAACCACCACCAGCACCAGCGGGTGCAATACAAGCAGGTTGCTTTGGTTCAAATGCAAAAGCTGAAACGCTTGCTAATGATAGGATAGCGGAAGCGACCACGATACGAAATAATTTTGACATAATAATACTCCTTAAATGTTATTTTACGTTTTGAAAAAACGATTTTTTTGTGTCCCTATTAAATAATAATTGCTATTATAAATAATGCAAATATTGTCTTTCACGCTACCATATAAATATGTTATGGTCAATCATCTGAATAACATTATCTCAATTAGGTGTTTTAACATGCTACATTCCATCAATCCCGCGACGGGCGCTATTACCGAAACTTTCCAACCGCATGGTGCTGATATTATAGAAAACGCGCTTGCCGATGCCGTTACCGCTCAAAAAGCATGGCGTCAAACATCTATCGGTGCGCGATGTGCGCTATTGAGTAATATCGCAAAAGTGATGCGTGCCAATAAAGAAAAATATGCCCGTTTGATTACCGAAGAAATGGGCAAGCCCATCACGGAATCGCTGGGTGAGATTGAAAAGTGCGCGGTTACCTGCGATTATTATGCAGAATATGCACCAAATTTTCTAGCCGATGAGGTGATTGAATCAAACGCAACTGAATCACGCGTGGTGTTCGACCCGCTTGGTGTGGTGCTGGCAGTGATGCCATGGAATTTTCCATTCTGGCAATATTTTCGTTTTGCAACATCGGCATTAGTGGCAGGCAATGGCACGTTGTTAAAACATGCCAGCAATGTGCCACGTTGTGCATTGGCGATTGAAGAAATTATCACGCAAGCGGGTGCGCCACATGGCTTGATGCAAACATTACTGATTGGCTCGGATAAGGTTGCAGCGATTATCAATGATGACCGTATCGCGGCCGTAACGCTAACGGGCTCAACACAAGCGGGCAAAATGATTGCCACTCAAGCCGCGCAAGGGTTGAAAAAAGCAGTGCTAGAATTAGGCGGTTCTGACCCCTTTATCGTGCTTGCCGATGCCGATGTGGCACTGGCGGCAAAGATGGCAGTGAAAGCACGTTTCTTAAATAACGGGCAGACCTGTATCAGTGCGAAACGGTTTATTGTTGAAGATAGCATTGCCGACGAATTTACCAGTATTTTTACCGAAGCGATGCAAAAATTGAAAATTGGTGACCCGATGGATAGCACCACCGAGATTGGACCGATGGCACGCGCTGATTTGCGCGATGAACTGCACGAACAATTATTGCGCTCAGTTAAAGATGGCGCAACATTGGTAACAGGTGGGGAAGCAATGGAAGGCAAGGGGTGCTATTATCAGCCGACTTTGCTGAGTGATGTTAAGCAAGGGCAGACCGCATTTTGTGAAGAATTGTTCGGACCAGTGGCATCGATTATCCGTTGTGCCGATGCTGATGAGGCAATAACACTCGCCAATGATACCGAATTTGGATTAGGGGCGGCATTATGGAGTCAAAATATTGAACGGGCAAATCGGTTGGCACGCCAGATTGATGCAGGGTCGGTCTTTATCAATGGCAATGTGGCATCTGATGCGCGTCTGCCTTTTGGTGGTATCAAAAAATCAGGCTATGGACGCGAATTAGGCATTTACGGCATTAAAGAATTCACCAATATCAAAACCATATGGGTAGGGCCTGCGAAGTAACTAATATAGATAGGCACGATTGTTGATAATAAGAGGTTAGCTAGTCATGCAAAAAATCATATTGGGTAAAAATATCAATCTCAGGCTTGCCCTAGAATCAGATGCTGAATTTATATTGGCATTACGAAAAGCTAAAGGTCAATATTTAAGTAAAACCGATATAACGGTCTCGCAACAAAAACTTTGGATAGCTGATTATAAAAAAAGAGAAACAGCACAAGAAGAATTTTATTTCATCATTGAAAGCAAGCTTGCGGAATTGTTAGGAACAATTAGACTCTATGATTTTAAGAATGGTTCCTTTTGTTGGGGAAGTTGGGCGATTAAAGATGGCGCGCCCAGAACAACCGCGATAGAATCTGTTATTCTTGTGTATGATATTGGGTTTTACAAATTAGGCTTCAACCATTGCCATTTTGATGTGCGGAAAGATAATAAAAAACTTGTGAGGTTTCACGAATCTTTTGGTGCCAGACGCACTCACGAAAATGACTTAGATTATTTTTACAGCTTCACAAAACACGATTTTTTAATATCGCGGGCAAAATTTAAGTCATATACCACCGATTAATGCCAAGCGTAAAACACGCATCATTTTTGTTAGCGATATAAATCATAATAAAATTCTACCACCTTGCGCAAGAACTTATCATGTTCGTTGCTGGCAACAAATCCTAAATTTTGCTTCGCCTTTGTGCTATCAATCGCATAGCGCCAATCATGCCCTTTTCGGTCATCAACAAACGTAATTTGCTGATGATATGCTGTATCTTTGGGCGCAATTTCATCTAGCAATGCACAGATTTTTTTTGCCAATTCAATATTACGCCATTCATTATTGCCACCAAAACAGTAACTTTCGCCAATCTCACCTTTTTGATAGGCAAGATATAGCCCCGCGCAATGGTCTTGCACATGCAACCAATCGCGAATATTTCTACCATCGCCATAAATTGGTATCTTTTTGCCCTGCAACGCGTTTCTTATAATGGTGGGTATCAATTTTTCGCCATGTTGTCTTGTGCCATAATTATTGGAACAATGCGTGATGATGGCAGGAAATTGATAGCTATGCACCCATGCCCGCACCAATAAATCACTACTGGCTTTTGATGCCGAATAGGGCGAATTCGGGCGATAGGGCGATTGTTCGGTAAAAGCCGCATCTTCTTCTTGTAATGTGCCGAACACTTCATCGGTAGAGATATGAATAAACCGAAAATGCCTGCCCGCTGGCAAGCCTTTATTATCTGCTGGCAAACTCTCCCAATATTGCCGACATTCCTGCAATAAAATATGTGTGCCAACAATATTGGTTTGGATAAATATATCCGCGCCAGCAATAGAATTATCAACATGGCTTTCTGCCGCCAAATGAAACACCGCATCAATCTGATGCTGTGATAGTAATTTTGCAACTAACTTTGCATCACAAATGTCACCCTTAACAAAAGTGAGATTGCCAGTTTTTTCTGCCTTGCTTAAATTATCACGATTGCCTGCATAGGTTAATTTATCTAACACGATAATTTTATGCCCATGCTTGATGGCGGTATCAACAAAATGACTGCCAATAAAGCCCGCACCGCCTGTTACCAAAAATACTGCTTTATCTGTTATGTTGTTCATTGGTAAAACTTTTTAATCATTTTGCAAACATGGGTGATTTCATCTTCGCTTAAAAAAGGCGACATTGGCAATGAAACTTGGTTCACTGCTAAATTTTCAGTATGAATAAATGTTTGCTGCTTTTGATAAGCCAAATTTTGATAAGCGGGGGTCTGATGAATCGGCACAGGATAATGTAACCCATAGCCAATATTATATTGTTTTAAGTGGTTTAAAAATGCCTCGCGCGTTTCTGTTTCGGCTTGTTTCAGCCTGATAGGATATAAATGCCATACGGGTGTTACATTATCGGCAATGATGGGCAGTATTACCCCATCGCATGATGCCAATTCATTTTGATAAATTTCTGCAAGCAAACGGCGCTTGTGATTCCATTTATCTAAATAGGCAAGTTTTATATTAAGCACCGCCGCTTGCACTGAATCTAGCCGTGAATTAACGCCTGCCTGCTGATACTGATATTTTTTCTCGCTACCATAATTGCCTAACAATCTGATTTTACGTGCTAATTCATCATCATTTGTTACCACTGCACCGCCATCACCAATCGCCCCTAAATTTTTGGTTGGGTAGAAACTAAAAGCGGCGGCATGCCCTAGCGAACCTATCCTTTTGCCTTTATAATCTGCGCCATGCGCCTGTGCCGCATCTTCAATTACAAATAATTGATACTTGTTTGCGACAGCCATTATTCTATCCATATCTAATGGGATGCCGTAAAGATGCACCGCAATAATCGCTTTACTATTGGGTGTTATCGCCTGTTGTAGAGCATCAATATCCAGCCCATAACCATTATTATCGCAATCAATAAATACCGATTTTGCGTCGCATTGTTCAACCGCTAGCGCACTGGCAATAAAAGAATTGGCAGGCACAATTACTTCATCATTTGCGCCAATACCTTGTGCGCGTAAAGCCAAATAAAGCGCATCAAGCCCATTACCGCAACCAATAGCATGTTTTACCGTGCAATAATTTGCAAAATTCTGCTCAAATACGCTAACGGCTTCGCCTTTGATGAAATCATTATTCCTAAGTTCTTGCATCAATGCCTGTTCAATTGGCAAACGCAAACTTTCATGGCAACGGTCAAGCGCAAGAAATGGCACGTGATTGATTGTTTGTTTGTGCGCCAGCCATTGCTGAAATTCATCATAATCACGAATGTAATCTTGTTCATCATATTCATCAGATGCCAGCACCGATAGCACCGATTGTGGCGCCATGATAATATCGCGCCAATAGCCGGGCGGCACAATAATGCCTTGTTGATAATTATTCAGCATGAATTGATACTTGCCTTCTGCCCCTTCAAAATCAATCTGTGCCTCACCATGCAAAACCATGATTAATTGCCATAATTTTTTATGGGCATGGGCGCCACGTGATTGCGCTTCTTCGCCTGCTACCACAAAATAATTGCGCTTCACATGAAATGGTATTTCTTTACCGCTTTGGGCAACAATCAGAAATGTGTTATTCAATGTATCGATTATTTGCAAATCAACCAATGTTGGTACTGTTATATCAGACAAATCACGCATGATTAGGTGTACTTTTGCATTTGCTCTTGTGTTATAAAGCCTGCAGAATATGCCGCTTCCATAGGCGCGCCAATCGCAAGATTGGTATATTTTTGTTGCAGGCGAATATAATTAGAGGCATCATTCATACTATCGAAAGTGCCAGCATCCACCCAAAAATCACCACGCGATAATGTTTGGCAATGAAGCCTATTTTGTTGCAAATAAAGATTATTCAAATCCGTAATTTCAAGCTCACCACGCACAGTAGGGGTAAGGCGATGCGCTTTTTCTACCACTGTTTCATCGTAAAGATAAAGCCCTATCGCTGCAATATTTGATTTAGGATTTTGCGGTTTTTCTTCTACGCTCACTATTTTATTATCAGTATCTAATTCTACAATTCCAAACCGTTTCGGGTCACGCACTGGAAAGCCAAAAATAGTTGCACCATCATTATTTTGCATCGCTTTTTTAAAAAAACTACTCATGTCTGATTTATTAATAATATTATCACCTAATACCATCATGCAAGAAGCGCCTGCCAAAAATTCTTCTGCTAACAAAAAAGCCTGTGCGATGCCTTTGGGCTCTGCTTGCACCTGATAGCTGAGTGTAATGCCATATTGACTGCCATCACCTAGCACCTTTTCAATAACAGGCAAGCTAGTAGGGGTGCTAATAATCAATATTTCTTCAATTTTTGCCAATAATAACAAGGTAAGCGCGTAATAAATCAGCGGCTTATCGTAAATTGGTAATAGCTGCTTGCATGAAAATTTTGTTACTGGATAAAGCCGTGTGCCATGCCCACCTGCTAATAAAATGCCTTTATATTTTTTATGATGCTTTGCCATCATCATTCTTCCATAATTTATGTCTTACCACAAAAACATATTAAAACATAAAGTTAAAAAATACACATATTATGGTAAGATATGATGATAGATAGCTTCAATCACATTCATTCACTATTCTTTTTTTGTTTTTCGCGTAAACTATTGCCCAAAATATCACCCAATGTTGCACCTGAATCTGACGAACCATAATTTTCAATCGCCTGTTGTTCATCTTCAATCTCATAAGCTTTAATAGAAAGCATTGCCCTGCGATTCTTTTTATCGAATCCAATAATTTTGGCATCTACTTTTTCATCAATCGCAAATCGTTCAGGGTTTTGGTCTTTTTTCTCGCGCCCTAATTCGGAACGTTTAATAAAGCCCTGCATCTCGTTTTCACCAAACGCCACCGAAACACCGCCATCACTGCTACCAGTGATACGGCAAGTAACAACTTCACCTTTTTTGATGTTATCTTCTTGCCCTGCCAGCGGGTCTTCGTTTAATTGCTTAATGCCTAATCCCACGCGGGCTTTTTCAACATCAATATCCAGAATTTTAACTTGAATGGTTTCTTTCTTTTTATCATTATAGGCTTCAATCGCTTCGTTTTCTTCTTTGTCCCATGAAATATCAGAAGCATGCACCATGCCATCAATATTACCGGGCAGGCCGATGAAAATACCAAATTCGGTAACATTATGGATTTCGCCCTCAATCACATCACCAATTTGATGTTTATCAGCAAAACTCTGCCATGGATTTTCTATACATTGCTTAACGCCAAGTGCAATCCGTCTTTTTTCGCGGTCAATTTCCAGCACCATCACTTCAATTTCTTCAGAAGTGGAGAATAATTTATTCGGATTTGTGCTTTTCTTAGTCCAGCTCATTTCCGAAATATGCACCAGACCCTCAAGTCCAGAATCAAGCTCGATAAAAGCACCATAATCAGTAACATTGGTGACTTTACCTTTTATTTTCACGCCAATCGGGTATTTATCTTCAACATTTTCCCACGGATCGCCTTCAAGTTGCTTCATGCCGAGTGAAACGCGTTGCGTCTCTTTATTAAAGCGGATAATTTTCACCTGCACACTACCGCCTACTTTCAGCACATCGGCTGGTGAATTAATCCTGCGCCAGCTAATATCGGTAATATGAAGCAAGCCATCAATACCGCCCAAATCAATAAATGCGCCATAATTGGTGATATTCTTAACAATGCCCGTATGCACCGAACCTTCTTCCATATTGCTCAATAATTCAGTTTTCTTTTCGGCACGGGTTTCTTCTAGCACCGCACGGCGCGAGACCACAATATTATTCCGCACCCTATCCATTTTCAAAATTTGAAAAGGTTGCGGCTGTTCCATCAGCGGCCCAATATCGCGCACGGGGCGCACATCAACTTGCGAACCCGGTAGAAACGCAATCGTGCCTTGAATATTAACCGTAAAACCTGCTTTCACACGACCATGAATCGTGCCAGTGACGCGCTCACCACGTTGATAATAACCTTCCAGATGTTCCCACGCTTCCTGACGGCGGGCTTTTTCACGTGAAAGCACAATCTCGCCATCACGATTTTCCATGCGGTCAATGAATACATTCACCTCTTCACCGACTTGCATATCGCTTTTTTCATCAGAAAAGATAAATTCTTTTAACGAAATACGCCCTTCCGATTTTAAGCCAACATCAATGATAACAGAATCATTTTCAACGCCTGTTACCACACCACGCACCACTTCACCCAACAATAATTGACTGGCACTGGTTTCTTCAAAGATTTCTGCAAATGATTCGCTTGCTGACATATAATAATAATCCTCTTTTTTAAGACAATAAAAATTCACTCAACCGTTATGGATGACACAATAAAACATAGCGATTATAATGTGTCAATTCTATTTCAGCAATGTTTTTTTAGATATTTTATTTTTTTTTGTATAAAAATTATAAAAAAACAATTATTTCAATGCTTAACACAGTTTTTGGCCTGCTTTACCATCTCATCAATCGATAAATCAGTGCTATCCAAATGAATCGCATCATTGGCTGGCTTTAATGGCGCCAATGCGCGCTTACTATCATTATCATCGCGTAATTGTAGCGCATCACTCACCTCTTGCAATGTGACTGCATCACCTTTTGCCTGCAATTCTTGATGCCGTCTTTGCGCCCGAATATCAGGGTCGGCAGTTAAGAAAAACTTATAATCGGCATCGGGAAAAATAACTGTGCCAATATCGCGGCCATCTAGCACCAAGCCATCTTTATCGGCAGGGATGTTTTTTGCTAGATTCCGTTGTAATGGCACTAATTGCTGACGCACAAACGGCACAGCCGATACTTTTGACGCAAATTTACCCACCTCTTCACGCAATAATGCCTCATCACCCAATGCTGATAAATCCATATCATCAATGGCGTTTTGTACATATTGTTCAAAAGCGTTAGCAACAATATCATCATGCTGATGTTGCTGTAAATGCCATGCGATATAGCGGTATAGTTTACCTGTATCCAAATGAATCAGATTTAATTCATTTGCCAATCTTTTTGCCAATGTGCCTTTGCCTGATGCGGCTGGACCATCTATTGCGACAATAATCATATCATTCCCCTGTCACGATGCCTATTTGTGCCAATAATTCAAAGAAATTCGGAAAACTGGTGGCAATCGATGCGGTATCATCAATATAAACAGGTGCTTTACAGCCCAGCCCCATCAGTAAAAAACTCATGGCGATTCGATGGTCGTGATGCGTTTTAATTGCTGGCGCATTTTTATCAAGCCCGCGCAATGTCTTACCATTACTGCCCGTCACTTCCAGCCAATCATCGCCGATTTTGCAAGCCATCCCTACTGCCTGCAACCCATCATAAATGGCTTGCAACCGATTTGATTCTTTTACTTTCAGCTCGCCTAACCCGCGCATCACGCTCACCCCTTTGGCAAAACTTGCTGCCACTGCCAGAATCGGATATTCATCAATCATGCGCGGCGCAATCTCTGCCCCTAAATCAATCGCTTGTAATGCGCTATGTTTCACAATAATATCACCCACCTGCTCGCCACCCATCACGCGCTGATGCTTAATTTCAATAGAAGCGCCCATTTTTTGTAACACTTCCAGCAAGCCCGTGCGGGTTGGATTCAAGCCCACATGCGATAAAGTCAACACGCTATCAGGCACAATCAATGCCGCCACGATGAGAAATGCTGCTGATGAAATATCGCCCGGCACATGAATATCAGTCGCCCGCAATTCCTGCACACCCTGCACCGCGCTTTCAAACCTGCCATCAGCCAGTTGCACAGCCGACACTTCAGCACCAAAAGATTGCAACATAATCTCGGTATGGTTGCGCGATAGGGTTGGCTCAATCACGCTGGTGCGCCCATTCACATTCAAGCCATACAGCAATAATGCCGATTTTATCTGTGCTGATGCCACCTTGCTTTCATGCTGAATCGGCAAATTATCAGCACCGCCTTTTAGGTGAAGCGGTAAATATCGGTCTTCGCGCAATTTTGTCTGCACCCCGCCTTTGGCAAGCGGTGTGGTGATGCGCGCCATCGGGCGTTTGCGTAAAGATTCATCGCCTGTGAAAAATGCCTCAATCGGATGCGCCGCCACCAGCCCCATCAGCAACCGCACCGATGTGCCAGAATTGCCCATATCAATCACATTATCGGGTGCGGTTAATCCTAACGCGCCACATCCGCGAATGGTGAAACCGTTTGCTGATTCCGTGATTGTCGCGCCTAATTGTTGCATGGCAGTGATGGTGGAAAAAATATCTTCGGAAGTGAGTAAATTCTCAACATGGCTTACCCCATGCGCGATGCCTGCTAACATAATGGCGCGGTGTGATATTGATTTATCACCGGGTATCGGTAATTGCCCCTGCAAATAATCACGCGATAATTGCAAATGACAATAAACATTGCCAGATACATTATTATCGGTAAAGTTATCGTTAGAAATATCAGAAACAGACATAGATATCATATTGTATTATATTTTTGTTGTCAGCATATAAACGGCATGTTATAAACCTTGAAGTTGTTATAGTGTTGCATAAAGCATCGGTAACTGTCAATATCACATCAAACTTATCTCGGAGATAAATTATGTATAAAGCTGATTGGGGGCAAAAATTTATATGCCCTGATTGTTCTCAAAAATTC
>JAHZMA010000058.1 GCA_022599575.1 Alphaproteobacteria bacterium
AACATCGCACGGACAAGCGGTTGAAACGCATAATAAATCGGTTAAAGCGCGTAACATCACATAATCACCGGGCCGCGACCAAGGGTCATCAAGCGAGAGGGCTTGGGCATCATCTAGCAATGTGTTGAAAAAGAAATTGATAGCAGGCCAGCCTTGCCTTGCGGATATATCATATTTGGCAAGCGATTTATTGATATTATCGGTGCAATTCACATGTCCTGGATAGCCTAAATCATCATAATAACGGGCGGTACATGCCAAGCCAAAAGTATCGTGCCTGCCGCATGTATCTTGCACAATTTCCACCAAAGCTGTTTGGTTGTTGGCAAAATATTTAGAAAAAATGCCGGGCGTGGGGTAGAGTGTGCCCATCAAACTACGGGTGGTGGTGGGGTCAATTTCTGACATGATATCTTTATCTAAATCGCGCAAAGCAAATGCCTGAAAATCTGAACATTCGCGGCCTTGCACATCTAAAATCTGGATATAATCACCCGCGCGCACTTCGTAAGCAATGGCATTGCCCGGTCGTATGTTAATATCTTGCTTGGGATCAAATAAAGGGTCGGGTGGTGAGAGCATGGCGGGTTTTTCGCCCGGATTTTTGCGCTTCACATAGATGATGATATCGCTTGCCACATCTTGCATATCGGTCGCCATATCATGCGCTGGCACCACCGCAATCAGCCAACATGTATCTTGCGCGGTAAAGCTTATCTCTGCCATCATCGGGCTATCAGCATCAAATGCGTCAATCGCTTGCAGGCTATGATGATTGATTTTGCATTGTTCCAACACTGTTTTTAAGCGGCGTGATGAGCTATCATCTTGTTGCAGAATTTGTTGCAAGCCATGCGCCTCACCATTCAGCTTTGCGCCACCAAGTTTTGTACCAATAAGCCCCGCATCTATCCGCCCTTGTTCATTAAAGGGCAGCAATTCACAATGTTGCTTGCCATATTGATTGACCAAAATAATCTCGTCACCCTTATTTAAGCGCAATGTGCGCGAACATGCTTGAGCAATGGTATAGCGTTCCGTGCCATGCGGTAACAGTGGCATTGCCAATGTTGTGATGCCATTTTTTTCATTGATGAAGTTTGCAGGATTAATTAATTGCGCCATCATATTATGCCATTCCAAATTCGCGTTTGCGTTTGTTTGACCATGCTTGAATCAGCCTATCGGTAATCATGCCAATCATCGCAATCCATAGCCCCGCCAAAATGCCACGTCCATATTCTTGATATGCCAATGCGCGGTAAATTTCTTGTCCTAAATCAGTTGTACCGATTAAGGCGGTAATGGCAGTCATCGCTAGGCTCATCATGATTGTTTGGTTCACTCCTAGCATGATTTCGGGGAACGCAATCGGTAATTGCACCTTCCATAAGCGTTGATTTGCCGTTGTGCCATTGGCAATGGCCGCTTCCATAATCACTTCTGGCACACGCGTGATGCCCAGATAGCTGTAACGAATGGCAGGTACCATCGCATAGGGGATAATGGCGAAAATCACCGCCAAATCACCCACACGCAATAGCATGATAGCAGGTAATAGGTAAATGAAAGATGGGAATGTTTGCAAAATATCGCATGAGGTGAGTATCACTTTGGCGGCTCTTTTATTTTTTGTTGCTAAAATTCCTAACGGCAAGCCTAAAATCATGCAGAACATGGTGGCGATTGAGACTGTGTAAAATGTGGTAATCGCCTCGCGCCAGAAATCTGAAATCACAATCACGAATAACATCGCGCTCACAAGTAACATCAGTTTGATACCGCCTAACCGATAGCCAGCATAGCCAATCAATGCTAAATAACATAGCCATGGGGTGGAAAGGTAAAAATTGCGGATTGGAATGAGAATATATAGCGTGATAAAATCACGAATGGGGTCAATGATAAAATATAATGAACGCACAATATCTTTAACAATGATATTTAATTCTTTGCCATAACTAACAGTCATGCCTTTGGGTAACAGTTTCAAGGCTTTTAAGTCAGGTATCAGGCTAACCACCAATATAATTAAAATAGTTGATGCCACAAATAACAGCATATGCGGGTGCTTTTGCATAAAACTTCGCTTTGGTCCGTGATAGATTTTTGTCTGCCGATTGGCATAAGCTTGAGTGAGGCGGTCTAGCATAACGGCGATGAGCACAATCGCAGCGCCAAGCTCAATGGCGATGCCTAACCGCAACTGTTGTAGCGCGTAAAGCAATTTCTGCCCCAACCCTTGCGCGCCCACAATCGACATAATCACTGCCATCGCCAATGTTTGCATCACAACTTGGTTAAGCCCCAACATGAATAATTTACGTGCCGCTGGTATGCGTACCCGCCATAATAATTGCCGTTTGGTACAACCCGACATGCTCCCCGCTTCGGTGATATTATCAGGAACTGTTTGTAAACCTAAAATCACGCAACGCGCCATAGGCGGCATGGCGAAAATCACTGTGGCGATGAGGGCTGCCACTTGCCCTGCGCCAAATAGCGCAAAGACGGGTGCCAAATATGCCATATGCGGTGTTGCTTGCATCACATCAAGCATGGGGGTGATGAAGCGGTCAGCATTTTTTGAACGGTTTGCCCATAAACCAACAAATAAACCTAACAAAGATGCGAACACCATTGCCGATAACACAATCGATAAGGTTTTCATTGAATCTTGCCACAAGCCAAAAAACGCTAAATATAACATGGATAAAAAACATAATAATGCCAAACGCCAACCCGCAATCCAATGCGCTAATATGGTAATGCTTATCAATATCCACACCCATGGTAATGGCGGCAAGCCTAAGCCGCGAAAGCCGCGGAATAGAAAATATTCAGACCATTTTAAGGGGAATGAAATTAAAAACGAGATTGAACGCGTGACTTCCTTAACTGTAAATAGACCAAAGAAATTAGCGCGCTCGCTTCGCACCCATTTTACAAAATCTGTTACCCATTCGCGCATTGGCAATGTTGCGGTTTCGGGCAATAACACAAAGCCTTGCCAGAATAGCGAGATGAGATACGCCACTAATAAAGTTGCGAACAGCTGTAAGGCTGTTTTTTGTAATGGCGTGATGCTTTGTGGCAAAATAATTTTACTCAAAATCATTTTACTCAAAGTCGTTTTACTCAAAGTCGTTTTACTCAGGGTTATGTTACTCAGGGTTATGTTACTTTTCTGGGGCATGTTACTTTTCAGGCTGTTCACTAAATAAGGCATTAATGATTAAAGTCTTGTTGATATAGCCGATGGGCTTATTATTTTTATCACCTACATAAACTGCTTTAGGTGATGATAAAATCTGCCTTGCAATATCGCCAATTTTATCTGTTGCCGCCACCATTTTATCGCAAGTAATTTTTTTGGATAAAGGCTTCATAATAGCACTCGCACTTAAAATACGATGGGTGGGTGCATTTTTGGTAAATTCTTTGACATAATCATCGGCAGGATTCAGTACCATTTCTTCGGGTGTTGATAATTGCACGATGCGCCCATCTTTCATAATGCCAATACGGTCAGCCAGCTTGGTGGCTTCTTCAAAATCATGCGTAATAAAAACGATTGTTTTCTTCAGCATTTGTTGCAGGCGTAAAAATTCATCTTGCATTTCGGCACGGATAAGCGGGTCTAACGCTGAAAATGGTTCATCTAAAAACCAAATATCTGGTTGCACCACTAATGAACGTGCAATGCCAACCCTTTGTTGCTGGCCACCTGATAATTCACGCGGAAAATAATCTTCGCGTCCTTCTAGCCCCACCAATTTAATTACGTCGCGGGCTTGTGCTTCGCGCTCTTCACGTTTAACACCGCGCACCTCTAATGGAAATGCCACATTTGAAATCACATTGCGTTGTGGTAATAAGCCAAAATTTTGAAACACCATGCCCATTTTGTGGCGACGTATATCAATCAATTCATTGGGTGTGGCTTGTAATAAATCTTTGCCATCATAGTCGATACTACCATAAGTAGGTTCGTGCAAGCGCGTTAAACAACGCACCAATGTTGATTTGCCAGACCCCGATAACCCCATAATAATTAAGATTTCGCCTTCATAAACATCAAACGAAACATCTTGCACCGCACCAATATAGCCAGATTGTTTTAATTGTTCTTGGCTGGGATTATTGCCATTTGATTCCATAAAATCTTTCGGAGAATTACCAAAAATTTTCCATATATTACGGCATTTTATTTTTATATCATTTTTAGACAAATACTCTATCCCCGTATAAAAACAGTCGCACATAAATCAATTATGTGCGACTGCATAAGTTAGTTGAAAATTATTGTTTCCATTTTTCGATAACAGCTGTATTTTCTGCAATCCATGCATCGGCTGCTGCTTCTGGCGTTAAGCCATCAACATCAACCAGTAAAGCTGCTGCGGCAATTTGTTCATTGTTGAAATTCAATTTTTTCATGAATTTCCATGCTTTAGGATATTCATCAGCCAAGCCTGACCATGCGGCTTTTTTCAACCAACCACCGTGGGTTGCGCCACAATCGCCTGTTGCATCTGGATTTGGTCCCCATGAAGCATCGTTAAAACATGCTGGTTCTGGTTCTGGAAAATCAATAAATGCACCGCCCGGATATTTTGATTCAATATAGTTTGGTGT
>JAHZMA010000059.1 GCA_022599575.1 Alphaproteobacteria bacterium
CTCATTTTTGTCGAATCGATGGTCATATTGCTAGAATCAGCAGCAATCTCAAAAAAAATGTCGAAAATATAAAAAAAGACTTGCAAAAAAAGCAGAATCAAGTAGATTCAGCCTATGGCAATGAAGAAACTTTGATGTTTCGCAAAATATGAATGATAGTGTTATCCGCTTTTGCATTGCCTGTGATTTCAAAAGTGATTCGGTTTAGCTTAATGTGCAATATGCTGAATCTTTTGAGTGGTTCAATAGAAAATTAATATAGGGTTTGTGTCAGCAAAATAAGCTAATATGCTATCAATCCTTATCATGAGGCAATCTTAACATGCGAACATCTAACCAAAGACGTTTCCAACGTGGTCGTAACCCGAATAATAATAGAAATAGCGGTAGGCAACATAATCGCAATACCAGTTTCGAATCTAACGGCCCGAATATGCGGGTGCGCGGTACGGCACAGCAACTTTCTGAAAAATATCAGCAACATGCGCGTGATGCTGGTGCCAATGGCGATTTCGTGTTACGCGAGAATTATTTGCAACATGCCGAATATTATTACCGAATGTTTGAGCCAATGGACCAACAAAATAATGGTGCTGAGAGCCAAAATGACGAAACTGATATGAATAACGGCGATGTGGCGCAGGGCAATGACGGGCAATTTAATGACGGCTATGATAATGGCGGTTATGATAATAATAATCGTGGCAATTATGCCAATGGTAGGCAAGAAAATAGCAGGCAAGAAAATGGCGGTTATGACAATAATAATCGTGGTAATGGCGGTCAACCGCGTCAAAGACGTAGAAGATGGGAAATGAACGGCAATAATAGCAATAATAGTGGTAATGAGCCTCATAACGCTCCCAACCATTCTTATAGTGATAATGCTCCCAATAGCAATGATGCTGATAACGGCAATAGCAATGCAGGCACGCAAGATATGACAGGTGGTAATAATCCTGCCAGTAACAGCCCTATGAGTAATAGTATGAGTAATAGTATGAGCAACATCCCCGTAAGCAGCAGCCCAACAAGCGACCATACTCCCCTTGTCAGTAATACCGCAACTCGGAAACCTGTTGTGAGGCGCACAGCGGTTAAGAAAGCCCCCACAAGCGATGCAGGCGACCCCTTTAATGGTGATATGCCTTCATTCTTAAATGTTGATGATAAATAAAATCATTCGCTAACAAAAGCCCAACCAAATATAAAACCGCCAAATATAAAATCACAGATGCAAAAAAAGTGCCGCCATTAAGGCGACACTTTTGCATTCATTATAGTGTTTATTTAGGCTATCAATCTAAGGCTATTTACCATCATTATTATTCATAATGAATGCGCCGATATAAGATTTACTGTCGTTCCTCATAGAAAATGTGCCGCCTAATTCTATCACACCGCCATGTGCAATCGGCTGATTCTTATAACCAGATTGCTGATAAAAGCGTGCATCCATCGTGCCTGCCATATCATCACTGCTAACAGTGCCTTTAATGTTGTTGGTGCGGTGCTCATAAGTCAAGTTGGTGTCAAAATCAAGTTGCGATAATGCCGTATCATCGCTGAGATCTTTGGTATCTCTTGTTGCTAATGCGATGCTACGGTTAGAAAATGCAACAGTTGCCACCACATCAAATGTAGTGGAAGCAATAGTGCCACCATTATCATATCTGCCATTGCCACCGCCAACAAATGCAACAGTATCGCCGTTTGGTATATCGCTACCACGCATTTCAGTGCCAGTTACCATATAGCCATGTTGCGCGGTTTCAGTGCTATCTGTGCCAGTAGTGGCAAGGTCTTGACGCAAGCCCCATTCTACATAAATCGAGTGATATAATATAAAACCAAATGGTTCCATCGCTATCGCGAATCGCGCGGAATCATAGCCATCAGTGCCAGTAATTTCTCTGGATTGGGGGTTTGTGTTTGAACCATAACTTTGGACATATTGAAGTGCTATACTTCCATTGGTAAGGTTTTCAACGTTATATTCATTGCCACCAACATAAAATACTGCATCAATATCTTGTTTGTAATAACTTAGAGAAGCGACTGAGTCCTGAATGTTCGAAATCACATTTGTGCGACTATCAGGGTTCGTCCCCCATGCCACACTATCAGTGGCACGGCTATAATCGCCACTATAATCCTGTTGCACTGCCAAAGCAGGTAAAATATAGTTACGTGTTGTATTTCCGTTACGATTAGCCACATCTTCAACTCCAAAAAAATGTGCGAAACTTCCTTGATCGATATCGGGCGTATTGTTTGTTTCAATCGTGATAATGTCATTATCATTGCTGGGCAATGTCACCACTGGTGGCTGGGTGATACCAAAATAACTACCAGATGCCGCAAATGCGCCAATATAAGAAGAATCATCACTTTGCATGGCGAATGTGCCACCAAATTCCAACAACTCACCAGCCGAACTGTAAAAACGTGCATCAACCATGCCTGACATGCCATTGGCGCCAGTGATGCCCGCGATGTTATTTTTGCCATCATCATAAGTTAAGATGCTGGTAAAATTAAGTTGAGGCAATGCAATATTATTATCATTTTTCACCGCACTGGTATTGCTGGTGGTTAATGTTATTTTTTGGTTGGCAAACTC
>JAHZMA010000060.1 GCA_022599575.1 Alphaproteobacteria bacterium
AATTCATATTCTTCCTTCGTGCCATCTTTCATTTGTGTAAAATTAACTTGTTCCATGATGCTCTTCTCCTATTCACTAAAACCATGTAAAGTTTTGATTTCCATATAATCTTCAATGCCCCAGATACCGCCCTCGCGCCCAATACCAGATTGCTTATAGCCACCAAACGGACTGCTATAATTGTAGCCACCGCCATTAAGATGTATGCCGCCCGCGCGCAACTGTGCGGCAACCCGTTTGGCACGTTCCATATCGCTGGTTTGGATATAGCCCGCCAGCCCATAATCAGTATCATTCGCCATGCGGATAGCATCTGCTTCAGTCTTGAAGGGCGTTATCGTTAGCACTGGACCAAAAATCTCTTCTTTGTAAATCACCATATTTTCGGTAACATCGGCAAAAATAGTCGGGCGAATATAATAGCCGCGATTGATATTTTCGGGCATACCAACACCGCCACATAACAGCTTTGCGCCCTCATCAATACCGCTTTGGATATAATGCCCAACTTTCTGATGTTGCACCGCGCTCACCAATGGCCCTAAAAAATCACCCTCTTGTGTCGGGTCGCCTAGCAACACCGCTTCCCCTGTTTGCTTGGCTAATGCCACCACCTCATCATAGATGGATTCTTCTACCAATAACCGCACGGGCGCATCGCAAGATTGCCCGCTATTGAAGAAACATTCATGCACCGAAGCTGGCACGCGGGTTTTAATATCAGCATCGGCAAACACGATATTTGCCGAATTACCGCCCAATTCTAGCGTTACTTTTTTCACAGTATCGGCTGAATCTTTCAGCACTGCAATGCCACCACGCGAAGAGCCAGTGAATGACATCATATCAATTTGCGGATGGCGAGACATGGCCGCCCCAACAGTTGGACCATCGCCATTGACCAGATTAAACACCCCAGCAGGAAAGCCCGCCGCATGAATAATTTCGGTATAAATCACTGCCGAAAGTGGGGTTATTTCGCTTGGCTTTAATATCATAGTGCAACCAGCGGCAAGGGCGGGTATCGCCTTCATCACAATTTGATTGATTGGCCAATTCCATGGCGTTATCAACCCACACACGCCAATCGGCTCGCGCCACACCATATCGCCACTTGGCAAAGTTTCGCGCAATTTCGGCTGTAGCTTTTGCATATCCTCAATCACCGATTGCACCATGCCCACGCCCGTTTCCGCCTGCACTTCCTTTGATGCGGTGATTGGCACACCAAGCTCAATCATCATCGCTTCGGCAATCTCATCGTAGCGCTTGTTATATTCAATGATAAGATTTTGCAATAATTCGGTGCGCGCCGCAAGGCTTGTTTGCGAATAGCTGATAAACGCGTTTCGCGCCGCTTTAACTGCCTTTTCAATATCAGCCGCACTGCCCAATGAAATCTGTGCCACCGCTGTTTCAGTGGCGGGGTTTATCACATCAAAATCATTCGGAATCGCTGGCGCAACCCATTCACCATTAATGTAAAATTTCTTAAAATTCTGATTATCTAAAACTGCCACGATATTGCTCCTTTTTTTATCTTTCGATTCTATAAGAAATTTATCACCATGATGCAAGTAAAATCATGATGGATTTGAATTAAACTTACCACAGTAATGTTTCATCACCATAAGCGATGAAACCATCAACATTAGCATAATCTTTTTTTCCATAAAAAAATTCACTACCATTACGCCCCGCGATAAACCCACCTGCTTTTTGTAATAAAGCATGACCTGCGGCAATATCCCATTCCATCGTGCGCCCGAAGCGGGGATAAATATCTGCATTACCTTCGGCAATAAGGCATAATTTCAGTGATGAACCTGCCGATATTGTTTCGCAATTTGAGAATTTTTGCAAAAATTTATCTGTTGCCTCATCAAAATGCGAGCGACTTACAATCGCCCGTATTTTCTGATGCGTCACCCTATTTTGTATCTTGCTCACCTGTATCCGCATCGTAGCCTCACCACCGATTTTACGATAAGCATGGTTGCCTTTAGTGAAATATAGTTTCTGTTGCGTCGGTGCATAAATGGCACCATCACATGCCTGCCCATCTGTTATCAACGCAACATTAACCGTAAATTCTCCATTACGGCTAATAAATTCTTTCGTGCCATCTAGTGGGTCAACCAAAAAAAACTGGCGTGGCACAGATGCAGCCATATTAATATCACTCTCCTCTGAAATAATAGGAATATCAGGAAAATTTTGCGCTAATAGATGCGTTATCACTTGATTTGCAGCAATATCAGCATTGGTCAATGGTGAACCATCACCCTTTTGCTTAATATGCACATCATCAGCATTGCGATAAATCGCCATAATTTCAGCACCACCGGCACATACCGTATCGCATAATATGCGAGAGAGTTTCTCATCATCATACATAGGCATCACCTATCAAGATAGCCATGTTTTTTCAGATAATCAATCACTTGCATGGTGAGTTGTGTTACATCATGCGCTTGGGTATCTAATGTAATATCTGGCTTTTGTGGTGCTTCATAAGGAGAATCAATGCCACTAAAATTCTGTAACGCACCTGCACGTGCTTTTTGATACAATCCCTTCGGGTCGCGTTTTTCACAAATTTCAAGCGGGGTATTCACATAAATTTCAATAAACTCATCTGCTTGCACCAACTTTCTTGCCAATGCGCGCTCACTGCGAAAAGGCGAGATGAACGATACTAAGATTATCAATCCTGCATCTAGCATCAGCTTACTCACTTCGGCAACACGGCGTATATTTTCAATTCTATCTGTATCCGTAAAACCTAAATCTTGGTTAAGCCCATGCCGCACATTATCGCCATCAAGCAAATAAGTATGGCAATTTATTTTCTGTAATTGTTGCTCCACCCTATCAGCGATGGTAGATTTACCAGAAGCTGATAATCCTGTAAACCATAAAATACAAGGTTTTTGCTGTTTTTGCTGACTGCGTACTGCCTTATCAATTTTCATATCATGCCAAAAAATATTATCGCCACGTCGCAAAGCGAAATCAATCATGCCTGCACCTAACGTCGCATTACTTACCTTATCAATCAGCAAAAAACTACCTAACATTTTATTACGCTGATAATCAGTAAATAAAATCGAACGGCTGGTTTTGAACTGACACACCGCAATATTATTCATCTGCAAATGCGTTTGCGCCAGATGTGCAAAATTATTAACATCAATAACATAACGGATATTGGTGATATGGGCATCAAGCAACTGATTGCGTGTGCGGAGCAAATAATCACGTCCTGCATGAATGGGGGCGTCATGCATGGCAAGAAAATGGGCGGAAAATTGATCACTATAATTGATATTATGATTAGGAGTTGTAATAACAGACCCACGTGATACATCAATATTATCGCGTATCGTAAGCGTTACTGCTTGAGGCGTAGCTATTTCTTGTACCACCCCCTTAGGTGTCAGTAATGTTTCAACATAGCTTTTTTGCCCCGATGGCAGAATCACAATTTTATCACCAGATGAAATAGAACCTTGCGCCACCTGCCCCGAATAGCCACGAAACTCAGAATTAGGACGATTTACCAATTGCACGGGTAATATAAATTCGCTACTATCCTCATCAACAAAATTAATATTGTGCAAAAAATCTAATAGGCTATCACCATCATACCAATTGAATATTTCGGTATCACAGCTTACAATATTTTTACCATATAATGCCGATATTGGAATTGCGCCAAACGGAATATCATGTCCAATATTTTTTACTAATTTTTCTTTAAATTGCTGATAATCATTGACAATATCTGTGAATATTTTTTGCGTATCATCCACCATATCCATTTTATTGACCGCCAGCAAAATATGCTTAACCCCCATCAGCGCACAAATATAACTATGGCGACATGTTTGTTCTAGCATTCCCTTTCGGGCATCAACCAAGATAATTGCCAAATCTGCTTGCGACGCCGCAGTTGCCATATTGCGCGTATATTGAATATGGCCAGGGGTATCAGTTGCGATAAATTTACGCCTATCAGTTTCAAAATAACGATAGGCAACATCAATGGTGATACCCTGCTCACGTTCAGCTTGCAAGCCATCAATCAGCAATGCCATATCTAATTCACCACCTTGCGTGCCATATTTACTGCTCTCATATTTAGCGGTGGCAAGTTGATCGGTTAGTATCGCCTTGCAATCATGCAATAACCTACCCAATAAAGTAGATTTGCCATCATCAACCGAACCGCAAATCACAAAAATTAGACTGTCTTTTTCAGTGCTGATATTCATCAAAAATAGCCATCATGTTTTTTCTTTTCCATCGACCCAATTTGGTCATTATCAATCAGTCGCCCCTGCCGTTCCGATGAAGTATCTGCAATAATTTCAGCAATCACCTGCCCCACCGTTTCCGCTTCAGATTCCATCGCCGCTGTTAACGGATAACAACCCAATGTTCGAAACCTTACTTTTTTATTCATAACCCTTTCATCTGGCTTCACATCTAACCGTTCATCATCAACCATAATCAACATACCATCGCGCTTTATCACTTTGCGTTCCTTTGCCAAATACAGCGATGGTAACGGAATATTTTCACGCAAAATATAGTGCCATATATCGCGTTCTGTCCAGTTAGATAATGGAAAGGCACGCACAGATTCACCTTTGGCAAGTTGCGTGTTAAACAAACCAAATGGTTCAGGACGCTGCTTTTGAGGCTCCCATTGATGCGTTTTGGAACGAAACGATAATATCCGCTCTTTCGCACGTGATTTTTCTTCATCACGCCTTGCGCCCCCAAACGCAGCATCAAACCCATATTTATCTAATGCCTGTTTTAAGGCTTGCGTTTTCATCATATCGGTATGAATTTTTGAGCCATGTGTTATTGGCCCTATGCACTGCTTGGCACCATCAGGGTTGGTATAGACCAGTAATTCAATCCCCATCTCATCTGCGATTTTATCACGAAATGCAATCATTTCCTTAAATTTCCAGCCAGTATCAATATGTAATAATGGAAATGGTAATATACCAGGGGCAAAAGCAAGCATAGCAAGATGCAACATAACGGCAGAATCCTTACCAATAGAATACAGCATCACTGGGTTATCAAAATTGGCAATCACCTCGCGCATAATGGTGATGCTTTGTGCTTCTAACCTATCAAGATGAGAAAATGATTGTTCCATATTGACCATAACCCTCGCGCTATGTCGCGGTAAGCTTTTTCTTTGCCAGCCATTGCGCCACCAATACGGGTATCACCAATACAAAGCCAAGCAAGAGCGTATAAAGACCGGGGGCGATGAATATCAGTGCCACCACGCCCAACCATTGCCGTTGATATTTTGGCATAGGCACAATAATATAGCCCGTAAATGCCGCCGCTAATGTGCTAATGCCCGCCATTGCGCCCAATAATGCGAGCGTAAATTCGTGCCAGCTAAAACCATCCACCACCAATAAAAATGATGGCGAATACACAAACACAAATGGCACCAATGCTTTGGCAATGCCTAGCCGAAATGCAGTATTTCCCGTTTTAAACGGATTTGCCCCCGCAATGCCCGCACCCGCATAAGCAGCAAGCGCAACTGGTGGCGTAATATCGGCAAGCACACCATAATAAAACACAAAGAAATGCGCCACTAATGGATCAATGCCCAAAATCACCAATGCTGGTGCTGCTACTGATACCAAAATGATATATGTGGCTGTGGTCGGAATACCCGCCCCCATCAAAATACAAGCCATAGCGGTGAAAATCAGCGTGAATAGTAATGTTAGCCCTTGCACTGAAAACACATAGCTTAAAATGCCGATAGTGAAAAAACCTGCTAAATCTGATGCGCCTTGTGTAATCATCGCACTTAATCGGAAGCCTGTGCCTGTTAAAGTTACCACGCCAACAATGATACCCACTGCCGCCGCTGCCGCACCTACCGATAGCGCATATTTTGCGCCCAACGCAAAGCCATCGATTAACTGCTTTATTGTTAGATTATCATGCGGTTTAACAAAGCCAACAGTAATCACGGCTACAATGCCCCAAAAAGCAGCATAGTCAGGGGTACGCCCAGAAATAATCAGATAAATCAGTAATAATAACGGAAATAATGTAAGCCAATGCCGCTTCAACACTTGCAACACTTGCGGCATTTCATCTTTGCGAAGTCCGCGCAGATTAAGTCTTTTTGCTTCTAAATGCACCATCGTGAAAATGCCAAAATAATGCATACAAGCAGGCAGTAATGCCGCCAATAAAATCTCGCGATAAGGGATTTGCAAAAATTCTACCATCACAAAGGCCGCTGCACCCATAATGGGCGGGGTAATCTGACCACCTGTCGATGATGTTGCCTCAACCGCGCCTGCAAAATGCGGTTCGTAACCTACTTTTTTCATCGCTGGAATGGTGAGCGAGCCAGTGGTAACCGTATTAGCGATCGATGAACCAGAAATTGTGCCCATCATGGCAGAAGAGAAAATCGCAACTTTGGCAGGTCCGCCCGCATAACGCCCCGCAACTGCCTGTGCAAGGTCTATAAATAATTGCCCTAGCCCAACTTTAGTGGCAAGCACACCAAACAACACGAATAAAAACACATATTGCGCCACAACGCCAATGGCGATGCCATAAATGCCCTGATTGGTGAGGTAGAGATGGTTAATCAAGCCTAGCCAGCTGGTGCCAGTATGTTTCAAAATTCCGGGCGCCACCTGCCCCCATAACGCATAGGCAATAAAAATCATGCAAATCACGGTGAGGCTGGTGCCAACGGCACGACGCGTTGCTTCAATCACGCAAAACAGTAAAATTGTTCCCATTAATATATCAGTGCTGTTAGGGTTGCCCACCCGTTGCGCCAAATCCACACTGGATATATTGGGCAAATAGCAAACCGATATTACCGCCAATATTGCCAGAAAATAATCCCATAATGGCACACCGCCTATCACATACCATGCGTTCGGAGTGATTGGTTTTTTGCGCGCACCGAACAGTAAAAAAACCAAGCCTAAAATGAAAGAAAGATGCACGCTGCGATGCACCAAATCACGAAAAAGCCCGAAACCTGCGGCATAAAGATGATAGACCGACATGGATGCCAATAATCCGATGACCAATATGGCAACTTTGCCAGTTACTGTGCGAAACGCCACCGATGGGTCGTAATCTTCTTCTTTGACTTCTCTCGGTTCAAATTCAGTTTCAGCATTTTTATTTTGTTTTTCCATCTTTCCCCCCATAATAAAAAGCGGCAATATATCACTATATTACCGCTTTTAAATCATTGCAAACTAAATTTATTTAGTTAAACCCATTTCTTTATAGAACTTCTTCGCGCCATTATGAAGTGGGATACCAATGCCATCAAGTGCCGTAGCTTCAGTAATCACTTTGCCTTTAGAATGTCCCTTATCAAATAAGATACGAGATTTTTCATTCCATAATGCTTTGGTGATGTTATAAATCAAATCATCGCTTTCTTTCGCGCTGGTTAGCCATTGTGCACCAACCGCAACAGTATCGGTTTTGCCGATACCTTCATAAGTGCCTGCTGGAATTGCATCTTGCGAGAAGAAGCTATATTTTTTGGTTAATTTTTGAGCACCTTTACCGCTGATTGGCACCAACGTAATATCGTTGCTTGACGCCAATTCTACAATCGCACCAGCAGGATAGCCCGCTACCACGAATAGGGCATCAATTTTACCATTTTTCAACGCATCAGTTGCCGCACTGCCTTTAAGATACTCAGCTTTCACTGACTTTTCAGAAAGCCCATTGGCTTCCAAAATCAGATTCGCATCAACATAAGTGCCTGAACCCGGCTCGTCAAGTGAAACACGCTTGCCTTTTAAGTCCGAAACTGATTTTATCTTCGCGCCTTTGCGTGCTACCAAATGAATATGTTCAGGATAAAGTGCCGCAATCGCCCGTAAATCTTTCAGTGCTTTCTGCCCTTTCATTGTGCCTGTGCCACTATATGCCCAATAGGCAACATCAGCTTGCACAAAGCCAGAATTGCGAAGCCCAGAAGAAATCGCATTCACATTATCGACCGAACCACGCGATGAAACCGCTGATGCAATCAGATTTTCAACACCGCAACTGCCACCTTCCGCGCAAGGACGCGAACCAGGGGGACGTGAAATCGCATTCGCAATCATGCCACCTACTGGATAATAGGTGTAGGCGGTGCCACCCGTACCGATTGTGAAAAATTTAATATCTTGTGCGTATGAAGCACTGCCCATAAGTAGCGCACCACTTAACGCCAATAATTTTATGAATTTACTCATTTTTTTAACCCTCTCTTGATTATTACTGTCATCATCTTTTTATGATGTCTCACTGTTATAACCGATTTACAATCATTTTGCAAATCACAATAAAATAATGTTGTTGAAATAATGCTATTGCGATAATATTATTGCGTCAATCATTGTAACCATGCCATAATATAGATATGTTTAGGTGATAAAATATACGAAATAATTAAGTGGATTAAAATAATGCAATTACATAATATTTCTGATGATAATGAAAAGCGCGCCTTTTACCAAGAACGTGTGGATTTAGCGGCAAGCCTGCGCTGGACTATGCGCTTAAATATGCATGAAGCGGTCAGCAATCATTTTTCACTGGCGGTGAGTGATGATGGCAAAATGTTTTTGATGAATCCCAATCAACGGCATTTCTCTAACCTTAAAGCCAGTGATATGCTGTTGTTAAATGCTGATGATACCGATACCTTAAACCAGCCCGATGCGCCCGATAAAAGCGCGTGGGGATTGCATGGTTCGGTGCATCGCCATTGCCCGCATGTAAAATGTATGATGCATGTTCATTCTATCTATGCAACTGTGCTGGCATCGCTTGCCGATAGCACCCTACCCCCGATTGACCAAAATACCGCAATATTCTTTAACCGTCATATTGTCGATGATTGCTTCGGTGGCATGGCATTTACCGATGAAGGCACGCGCTGTGCCACTATGTTGCAAGACCCAAAAATTCAAGTGATGGTGATGGGTAATCATGGTATTTTAGTGTTAGGTGATACGGTGGCGCAAACTTTCAACCGCATGTATTTTTTTGAACGGGCGGCTGAAACCTATATCAAAGCCTTATGGACGCAAAAAGAGCTACGCTTATTATCGGACGAGGTGGCAGAAAAAGTTGCCCATGAGTTAGAAACCGAATATAGCGACCAAGCGACGCGTCATTTCAGCGAATTAAAACAAATTTTAGACCGCGAAGAGCCCGACTATAAGGATTGATTTTTTATAAACACATGTTTTTTTATCATTGAAACATGTAAACTTACCCATAGTTAACTTTTTGCCGTGCCTTTTTGATAGTTGCAACTTTGGCAAGCAAATAATCCATCGGTTTATTGCTTTTTGTGCGGTTGCAATGTCCACATAATAGCTGATAATTTTCGTAATAATCACCCCCACCTTTAGATTTTGGTATGATATGGTCAATCTCAAAATCTTTTATCTGATATTCGGTTAGGCAACCATTACAATGCCCGTCTTGCTGTTGATAAAGCCTTTGCTTAATGGGCAGGGTTGGTTCTATTCTCTCAACATCAGTGCGCTGGGGTGGGGTGATGGTATGAATAAAATCTGAAAACATGCCTGCATCATCTGATAGGCGTTCCACCAATATATCGGCTGCCTTTTCTTCAATATCGCAGCCAATCCATTTTCGATTTAATTGTTGCGATGCCACGCAAGCGGTTGCACAGCCGCAAAAGGGGTCAAACACCATATCGCCCTCGTTACTTGAGGCTTTAATGATACGATGCAACAAAGCAAGCGGTTTTTGTGTGGGATAGCCTGTGCGTTCTTTTGCCATATTATTGATGCTTGGGATTCGCCAAACATCATGCAGTAATTTTCCATCTTGATTGCCTTTGATGAAGCCTTTACTACCATATTTCGTGCCTTTGGCATAGCTACTATCAGACGCATAAGCTTCACGCATATCATTCCAATTAAAGCTATGTTCTTTTCCTTTGCTATAAAACAAGATAACATCATGCTTTTTACCAAAATTGATATGTGAACGGTTAGAACCATTATAATAATGCCACACAATTTCGTTACGAAAATTATTTTTACCAAAAATGCCATCCATGATAATTTTCAGATAATGGCTTGCTGTCGGGTCAATATGAACATAGATGCTACCAGTGTGTTTTAACACGCGCTTCATTTCCAAAAGCCGTTGCGTCATATAGGTGATATAGGCGCCCATCGCTTTTGAATGCAAGCTGTAAATTGTATCGATAAAATTAACAATATCGGGGTGCGATTCATAAAGTCGCTCAAGATAAGCGATATTCACATCGTCCCAACCCCACATATCCTTAAATGACGCCCCTGCTGATTTACTACCTACTGGCGCGGCATAAGTCCGCTTGCTGTTAAAAGGCGGGTCAAGATAGATAAGGTCAACCGACTCACTATTCATGCCACTCAGCAGGAATAAATTATCACATGTATAAAGTCTGTTTGTTGTCATATAATTTTTACTTTTTTATAAAAACATGTATTTATACGATAAATTATTACATCAATTATTCAATAACCGCCATAATAATTGCACATCTTTTTCTAATGAAGAATCGGTCTTCATCAATTCTTCAATTTTCTTGGTGGCATGCATCACAGTTGTATGGTCGCGCCCGCCAAATTTTCTGCCAATTTCAGGCAGTGAGCGATTGGTGAGCTGTTTTGCCAGATACATCGCCACCTGTCTTGGACGGGCGACAACGCGCGAACGGCGCGCCGACGACATTTCTGAAGTTTGAATCGCGTAATGGTCTGCCACTTGCTTTTGAATATCATCAATCGTAATCCGCCGCTTATTGCTTTTCAGTAAATCATGCAGTAATTCTTTGGCACGCACCAAAGTCGCATCGCTATTGCTAATATCACAATGCACCATCAACCGATTCAGCGCGCCTTCTAATTCACGCACATTGCTGGTGATTTTTTCAGCCAAAAACTCTAAAATCTCATCGGGAAATTTATATTTCTTACCTTCTAATTTTGCCCGCAAAATCAACATCCGTAAGTCAAAATCAGTCTGTTCAATACCCGTTACAAGCCCGCCCGAAAGCCTTGATTGCAACGCAACGCTTAAACCATCAATTTCAGCAGGTGGCCTATCGGCAGAAACCGCGATACGCTTATTTTCCTCTGCCAATAAATTGAAAATCTGTAATAATTCGCGCTGTGTGCCATCGCGCCCCGCAATGAAATGAATATCATCAAGAAGCAGTAAATCCACCGAATGATAAAAATCCTTAAAAGTGGTGGTATCTTTTTCACGCACAGCACGCACATAATGTTGCATGAATTTTTCAACCGATAGAAATACCACATGAAAATTCGGGTTGCGTAGCAATGTATGTTGGGCAATAGAATGCAGAAGATGTGTTTTGCCCATACCAACACCGCCATAGATGAAGAGCTGGTTCAATGATTTTTCCCATGAGTCAGAAAATTTCCATGCGACTTCACGCGCGAATGAATTTGTGCCGCCCGTAACAAAACTATCAAAGGTAAAATCTTTGTTAAGATTGGTGGAAAATTGCTTCACCTCATCCTGCATAATACGATTGGGCGCAATGCCAGCATATCCCATATAAGGCGTTTTCGGACGTTCAATTTCTTCTGCCGCGCTTAACAAAACCTGTTCTATTGACGGGTTTAACGAATACCAAATACGTTGAATACGGTTTAAGTAATTTTTCTTTACCCATTTTTCAATCGTGCTATTGGGGGCAACTAACGATACTGCATTTTGATTCTGCCCTTCCAATGTCAATACTTTTAGCCATTGATTAAAGGCAGTTTCACCTACCTCACCACGAACAATCGCTCTTATTCTTGTCCATTGTTGCTCCACCCGTTGCGAACTCATAATAATACATATCCCTAAACTCAAAGTTTATATTTTTATTTCACTAAACCCATGATTGATACAGACAATATTATCGCGACAAAGAAACACGGTTGACGCACTTTAAGAAAATACGCCTTACAACCGTGAAATATTGGCTGTGTTACAGTCTAATGAAATCTTTTGTTCGATGGGCATGTTGTCAAAAAATGAGACATAGTGCAAGCAAGATATTTATTTTTTTTCAAAAAAAAATCTTGACACGAAAAAGCGACAAAAAAGCTTGCTATATATGACGAAACATTGATTGCCATTATAAGAATTTGTTTTTATTGCATTTTTTTAATTTTTTTTTGAATGAGAAAATTGTCGTTGCGATAAAAAACTAATATTACAAGCAATATAATCTAGCTATCTATTTGAAAAAGCAACCGAATCATTAAGATGGGTAAAATGTTTTAAAACTACCCTATAGCTATGTTATTTTGCAAACCCTATGATGAAAACAGCAATTACAAATTTTACAAACAAGACTATAAGGAAAAAATTTATTATCAAAAAAGATAACATAAAAAAATCGTCAAATTTTATCATTTAACATACAGAATCAATTAATAACAAAAGAATCATCTTAAAATACTTTTTGCTAACAGCCTTAACGAAAATAATGATGAGAATTGCTAATATTGGTAAGGTGCGCGACTATTAAAAAATAATTGCTGACGTAATGACTGATAACCACCACTGCCAAGCGCATGCCAATTTCTCTGCACCAATACCGATTCGCGCATCGATTGGTAAATTTCTGCAAATTTCTTATCTTCTTTGCTTAATTTTGCAACCAAATCTTTCCAAATCACCACCATTTGCTCAATCGTATCATCAGTAAAGTTGCGTAACTGTACATTATGCTCACGCACTAATCTACGAATAGCTTGTTGATTGCCAATCTCGCGCAGCACCACCGAATCGTAAAGCCGCCGATTCACCACATTGTGAATCAGTTCTTGGTCGCTAATCGATAATCCCTGCCAGCGTTTTAAGCTCAATGATAGCTGATAAATCTGCACTGGTGCTTGAAATCCGGGGGTAAAATAGCGCGTGGCAACTTTATAAAGCCCTAATGCCTCTTCATAAAACGGGTCACTCACAATCGCGCCTTCTACCGAACCATCCTGCAATTTTGTATAAATATCAGCATCGCGATACTGATAAACTTTTGCACCAGCGGCGCGGTAAAGCATTGCAGGCAAGCCTTGTGCGGCAATCGGCCTGTTTCGTAAATCACTCACAAATAAAATTTCATCAATAAACCAGCCACCCATATGCCCGATTGACGCACCCACCGCAAGCGGCATGATATTGATAGGGCGATGTAAATCTTGCCATAATTTCTGCCCTTCACCACCAATCAACCATTTGTAATATTCATCAAGCGTCGGCCCAAAAGGCTGTGCCGAATAAAGCAAATTAGCAGGGATTTGTTTTTGCCAAAAATCAGGCAAAGAATAAATACCATCTGCTTTGCCATTATTGATATTGTTAATCATGGCTTCATCAGATAAATCACCACGTTCAATATATTTAATGACAATCTGGTTACCGCTGGCGCGCGCAATCTGTTCCTGCAAAGCGGCAAGTTCTTCGCCAATGCCCGGGAAATTCAATCGCCAATCGGTATAAATATTGAGCACCCGTTGTGGCGATTTATTTCTTGCGCCCCCCCCATTAACATTGCCTACGCCATTGCCTGCAAGCAACATACCACCTGCACCCAAGCCACTGCCCAATATAAGCCCTGCACCAAATTGCAATAACGAACGCCGTGATGCCATTTTATGATACTCCTATAAAATGCAATCTTTATTGATTGGCACTACAAATCGATTTGCACTATAAATCTATCTCAACAAATTGTCTATAAACTTGACCTTGTTTTATACAATTTTATGCGATAAATATGTATATAAGGAGACAAATAATGAATGATACAACAAATGCTACACATAATGATAATATTGGGCACAATATTAGGCATAGGCTTGATATGCTTAATCAAAAAATCAGCGAAGCGCGCAAAGAACAGCCCAATTTAGCGCGTGATGAGGTTACATTAATTGCCGTTAGCAAAACCTTCGATGCCCCTGCCATTATTCCTTTTATTGAAGCGGGGGTAAAGAATTTTGGCGAAAACCGTGTGCAAGAAGCGATGCAAAAATGGACTCCTCTCAAGCAAACATATCCCGATTGTATCCTGCATCTTATTGGACCACTACAACGCAACAAGGTAAAACAAGCAGTTGCGCTATTTGATGTGATTCATTCGGTTGACCGTCCGCAATTATTACAGCCTCTAAAAAACGCCATGCGCGACCAAAACCGTGATTTGCCCGTGCTGATTCAAGTCAATATTTCTGATGAGCCGCAAAAATCTGGCATTGCTGTGCAAGATTTGGCTGATTTTATCACATTGGCGACGCAAACATATCAGATGAATGTGATTGGGCTGATGTGTATTCCTAACCTACAGCACGACCCTAGCCCTTATTTTGCACATCTGTATCAGCTAGCAAAACAGCATGATTTGCCACATTTAAGCATGGGGATGAGTAATGATTTTGAAACCGCAATCAGGTTTGGTGCAAGCTATATCAGAGTTGGCTCACTATTATTCGGGCAAAGAGATAATAAAGAAGAGAATAATTAACGGGGCGATATTAATGGCGATGATAAAAACAGCTTTATGAAAGCGGCCTTACCCCCATCTCGATATAATATTCCGACCAATAGGCAATCATATCAGCGGCATAATAGGCATCATTTGGATTATTCATCAGCAAATGGTCAGATTTATCAAGCGAGATATAGCTACGCGGATGGCGCGCATGGCTAAAAATTTGTTCTGCATTTTCAATGCCAACAAAATCATCAAGTGGCGCATGCATCACCAATAAGGGCTTATGCAATTTATTGATTTTATCGGCTTGGTTTTGACGTTGCAAATCTTCAATAAATTCATAACTTACCTTATGCGGACGCCCCATAATTTTCACTTCACCAATGCCTTCTTTTTTAAGACGCGGAATATCATCGCTAAAATGATGGGCAACATGGGCAGGGTCAAAAGGCGAGCCAATGGTAATAACACATTTGCCTTCAGGAATTTTTCCCGCCGCCGCTAGCATTGCCGTGCCACCCAATGAATGCCCTATCAGAATTTCAGGCTTTTGGTGATGCGCCGCCATATATTCAGCAGCTTTAACAATATCTTCCACATTGCTGGTAAAAGTAGTTTCTTCAAACCCGCCCTCACTCTTGCCGATACCAGTGAAATCAATCCGCATTGCCGCAATACCACGCCGTGCCAGTCTTTGACAGACGCGTTTTGCCGTTACAATATCTTTACCACAGGTGAAACATGGCGCAAACAACGCATAAGCAATCGGCACACAATTGGGCAATTCAATCTTTGCCGCCATTTTATAGCCCAACGACCCTGCAAATTCCACATTTTTTGTTGTTACATCAACCATATATAATCATCTAAAACAATATCCACCAAAAAGCAAGTCATATTTTTTGCAAGTTTTTATACTTGACAAAATTTGCGAACAATTTTAGCATAATTTTTGCTTTCATTAAGAGCATGAACCAATTGAATTTTTAATATATTAAAATTGAGTATAATCATGAAACATATTCGTTCCGTAATTTTTACCCTTGCATTTATCATCACTATGCCGCTTGCTCTCGCGCAAAATACTGGCACTCTCAATTCCCTGCAAACAGACGAATTTGTCTCTGGTGGCGATGAGGAGAAAACAGGTATAGAAACACAATGTGTTGTTTTTCTACATGGATTAGCACAACGCGCAGAAAGTATGCAATATCTTGCCAACTATATTGAAACTATCGGTTTTCAGGTTCAAAATATCATTTATGATTCTAAAAGCAGTAAGATTGAAACTTTGGCAAGGGCGGTGGAAAATGGTATCGGATTATGCCAACTTAATGATGCAAGCACGATTCATCTGGTTGGTCACTCATTGGGGGCTATTCTTATCCGCCAATATATCAGCACAAGCGCAACCAATAATATCGGTAAAATCGTGCTGATTGCACCGCCCAACCGTGGCAGTCCCATCGTTAATCTTTTGGCGCGCAATAAAGAACGCACCGCTGAAAAATACGGCATCGCCTTTTTGGAATTAGGGCAAGGTAAAGAATATTTTGTCAATAATATTCCCATCGTGGGTGTTAGTTCTATTGGTATTATTGCTGGTTCGGGCAAATCAACCAGAAATGAATATTTGTTTTCGATGTGGATTAAAGGGGTAGATGATGGTATGGTTGCTGTGCAAAGCACACGGTTAAAAGGGGTTAAACACCATATTACCGTGCCATATTCGCATCACGATATTATCTATGCCACTGATGTTCATGAGCAAGTGGCACATTTTTTATTCAATGGTAAATTTGCAGTGCAATGAGCTCTGAAATAAACTCTATAAAATGAATATTGCTAGCTTTCACAAATTATGGCTTTATCTCGCATTATTGCTATGTTCTTTTATCGCGCAGGCACAACAAAATAACGCACAAAATAATAAGCAAATTTTGCCGACATTACCAACCGCGCAACAATGTATCATTTTGATTCACGGCATCACTGCTGACACCCAGAATGTTGCCTTGATTGAAAAAACACTCAGTGATAATGGCTATTATGTCGCCAATATCGGCTGGAAAACTGGCGGTAAGCTAGAGCCTATCAGCAGAAATGTGTTCACCGAAGGTTTGCAAATATGTCGGTCAATTAGTGACGTAAAACGCATTCACCTTATCGGACATTCCACTGGTGGTCTCATCATTCGCTATCATCTTGCCAATAATATCATTCCCGAATTGGGCTATGTGGTGATGATTGGCACACCCAACAAGGGCAGCAAGCTTGCTAATCTGGCAAAATTCACCATGAGCGAAGATAAGCATAATGCCATTTATGGCGAGACGATACGCTATCTGCATGTGGGTGATGATGCGTTTCATACCATCCTGCCTGATGCGTCGGGCTATTATTTGGGCGTGATTGCTGGCACGGGGCATGACACAATAAAAGACCGCATTTACGCATTGGTTGAACCGGGTATCGATGATGGCAGAGTATCGCTGACCAGTGCAATGATTGAGGGCATGAATGATTTTATCATCTTCCCATATCAGCATAACAGACTTACCAAACAAGATGACGTGCATCAGCAAATCATCGCATTCCTACAAAGCGGTAATTTCCTGCATAATTCTATACGCTAGAATTGTGGTGAAACCACAATTCGCTAGAAGGGGCTTTGCGACCTTGCTAATCGCAAGGAACGCCCCTTTACCCCACCGCTTTTATTTCCGCTAGAATTGTGGTGAAACATGCGCGATTTTAATATTGAGTAAACCTGACATGCACCTTATGAGTATGAAACACAGCGGTGGCAAGCGAAGCATATCTTACTTTCAATGCGACTCTGGAGCATTGAAAGTTTTAGATATACTGGGTTGCCAATTCTGACTCTTATTAACATCGCATTGGCAATCCGCATCGACTAAAGCTTTGAAAATATATTTTCAAAGC
>JAHZMA010000061.1 GCA_022599575.1 Alphaproteobacteria bacterium
ACGCCTGTGACGCTTTTAAGCTCACCTAGCACATCTTGCATCTCTTGATTGCCCTCATTGGCAATATGCGCCATATTCTTCACCGCATCACCACGCCCACTCACCGTGTGTGATAATTTCTGGAACAGTTTTTCGGTATCGATAATGGTTTTGGTAATTGATACTATCATCTCAACCGTTTCACTGGTTTCAACTTGAATCGTTTCAATTTGGCTGGTAACCTCTTCAGTTGCCTGCGCGGTTTGATTGGCAAGGTTTTTTACCTCGTTAGCAACCACCGCAAAGCCCTTGCCCGCTTCACCCGCCCGTGCCGCCTCAATGGTGGCGTTGAGTGCCAATAAATTGGTTTGATTGGCAATATCTTTGATAAGCCCTACCACCTCGCCGATATTTTGAGTGGATTGCGATAAATTATTAATCTGCTGATTGGCTTGTTCGGTTTGGGCAATTGTATTGCTGATATGCTGGCGCGATTTTTCAACCTCTTCCAAAATAATCTTCGTGCTATCCGATAATTTATTGCCCGTATCGGCAACATTAACAATATTACTAGAAACTGTGGTGATATTTTGTGCCACCGCATCAACATTTTTAGTGGCAGAATCAGCACTATCCGATACAATATGTGCCGTATCATAAACTGTTTGCACCGATTGCTTAATCGCTGCAAAATCGGTAACGCTCATATTCTGAAACTCTGTTTCCAGTTTTTCTCTTTGTTCGGCTTGATGTTGTTCTTCAAGCAAACGCTTATTTTCTTGTTCTAATATATGGTCGCGCTCATCAAAAAACACGATTAAGCGTGACAGCATATTTGAAATCTTCCCGACCTCATCACGCCTTTTCTGATAAGGAATCACGCCATTATCATATTTGCGCTCAACCACATTTTTCATGATATTGATAATCCGTGTCATTGGCGTAATCATCAATCGATTCAGCAAGAATGTCATGCCGATACTGGGAATGATACATAAAATAAGCAACAAAATCGCAATACCATATGCCAGTGTTTTTGCAATTCCAACATAGGTTTTCACATCCAACGTATAAACCACATAGCCCGCCACATCGCCCACCTGCCAATCGCGCTTTGGACTATCAGGGTGATTATTATGGCAGGTGACGCAATTTTCTTGCATCACATCACGCTTGATACTCACTAAAAATAAGGCACCGTCGCGCGATTCTTCTCTAAATAAATCTTGGTCTTCAAAATAAATCGCATAGCTCTTATCAGGATTTTCAGCAAAAAAACTGGTATAATCACCATAATCGCTTGGCAATTCGGTCGGCGCATTATCATTATTGTCATTCCAGCGTTCAATAGGATAAAAAATCAACTCTCTTTTTTTATCAATGGCTGCTAATTGCTGATTGACTTTTTGTTCATATTCCCGATGCCCGCTACTGATAAATCGCACCTGCTCTTCATCAGCCCAATCGCCTTGAATTTGATCCAACATTTTTTGCGTGTATAAAATTTGTCCATCTAGTCGCACAGTCAAAAGATTGTCCGCCGCTAACCGCATGGCCACCCGATAACCTGAATCAAACAAGGATGGCAAAATGATGCTCAACCCCGTTGCCACGCCAACCACCAATACTGGCATTGAGAAACGCCAGTTTAAGCCTCTTCTTATGGTACGCCATTTTATCATCTATTTGCTCTAACCATACTGCTCAACAAAATTGACGATTCTTGCATTAAGCTGATCGGATAATGTTTGCAAGGTTTCCACCTGTTCAAACAATGATTCTGTTACCTTACCCGAATGCGTTACCATATCAGTAACGCTTGCAAGTTCGCCAATTACATTTTGCATTTCTTGATTGCCATCATTGGCAATATGCGCCATATTCTTAACCGCATCACCACGCTCACTCACAGTGAGTGCTAGTTTCTGAAATAATTTTTCAGTATCTATAATCGTTTTGGTGATTGATATTATCATTGCCACTGTTTCACCTGTTTCAGCTTGAATCGTTTCAATTTGACTGGTTACTTCTTCGGTTGCTTGCGCCGTTTGATTGGCAAGATTTTTCACCTCGTTCGCAACCACTGCAAAGCCCTTGCCTGCTTCACCCGCACGTGCTGCCTCAATGGTGGCATTAAGTGCCAGCAAATTTGTTTGGTTGGCAATATCTTTAATCAGACTCACCACCTCACCAATATTTTGTGTCGATTGCGATAAATCATTAATTTGCTGATTGGCTTTTTCAGTTTGGGCAATCGTATTGCTAATATGTGAGCGCGATTCTTCGACCTCGTCTAAAATAATTTTCGTGTTATCCGATAATTGATTGCCTGTATCAGCAACATTAATAATATCACCCGAAACTCTGGTGATATTTTGCGCCACACCTTCAACATTTTCAATGGCAGAATCAGCATTATCCGATACGATATGCGCGGTATCATAAACTGTTTTTACCGATTTTTTAATATCAGCGAAAGCAGACGCCATCATTTTTTGAAAATCTATCTTTAAGCGTTCATTTTCTTCTAATTTTTCTTGTGTTTGGTGCAGGCGTTTATTTTTTTCTTCTAACGCATGGTCACGCTCATCAAAAAACACGATTAACCGTGCCAAAACGCTTGCCATTTTGCCAACCTCATCATTGCGTTTTTGATAAGGTATCGCATCAGCATGGTCGCGCACAATTACTTGCTGCATAATTTTTGTCAGCTTTACCATTGGCGCAATCATCAGCCTATTAAGTAAAAATGCCATGCTAATATTCGGAATGATACATAACAAAACCAACAAAATTGTAATAAAAATGGTTGTTACTTTTGCAATGGTCGTATAGGGCGATATATCTACAGTAAACGTCACATAGCCCGCTAAATCACCCACCTGCCAATCACGTTTCGGGCTATCAGGGTGACTATTATGGCAGGTTACGCAATGTTTTTCCATCACATCAAGAGCAAAACCCTGATAAAACAACGCATTTTCTATCGCTTCACCTGTTACCAAATCATAATCACTGATAAAAAATTTGTAAGGCGTATCAGGGTCGTGCTGTAAAGCCGTTTGGTAATCGCCATAAAATTCTTTGTCAGGCAATGCTGGACTATCATCGTTCCACGGGATAATCGGGTAAAAATTATAACTTCTTTTGTCGCTACGCTCTTGAAATATCTCATTGGCACGGGCTTCATAATCACGATGCCCACCAACAAGACGCAGCTTTTCCTCATTATCCCAATCACCTTCTATATAATGCTCCAACCTTTGTGTATAAAGCGAACGCCGCACGATATATTCAGGGAAATTATCATCTGCGACCAAGCTAAGCGCATTTCTAAAAAATGATTCAGACAGCAACGGTAATTGTATGATAAAGGCAATCGCTAATAAGATTGTAACCAAAGGAACCCAAACACGCCAACTTACCCATCGCATCCAATTAAAGTTTTTTAATCTATTCTCTAATACCGTGTCACTCATCACACGCCATTTTCCTCATAACGGATACAACCCAAACAAAAGTATTTTTTCAAACATTTTATTTACAAAAATCCATTATACCATCATCAGTTTACTTTACCTAACAAATAAATTAAGGTTTATAATTATTTTGAAGATAATTAATAATCATTCAGGTGCCATATATTATGATTTACGAACAATTAATCAGTTTAGCAATTTTCGCATCGGTGGGGGCGGTAACCCCTGGCCCTAATAATATTATATTGGCGGCGACGGGCAGTCAGGTTGGGTTTCGCAAAGGTTTGCCGACTTTGCTGGGCGTTTTTTTTGGTTTTCTACCCTTATGTTTTTTTGTTACCCTTACCATCGGCAGTGCCGCCACTAATATTGATTCTTTATTCACCATCATTAAAGTGATTGGCTTTGCTCTGCTATTATGGCTCAGCTATAAAATTGCTTTTGCGCCTATCGACAAGCTAGAAGTTGCACAAAGTGACAAGGCGAGCCATCCAACTTTTCTCAACATGTTTTTATGGCAATGGCTGAATCCCAAATCATGGATTGTGGTCAGCACCGCGATTTCGCTTTATCTCAACCCTGCTCATGATATATTAGACCAAGCCTTGCATTTTTTAGCGGTTTTTACTGTTGCCACGTTATTTGCAGCCACGACATGGTTGAGTTTTGGCGCATTGTTAAAACGTTTTTTGAAGCAACCCTTATGGCAACGGGTTTTCAATATCACCATGTCAGTTTTATTGCTTGCTTCGGTATTACCCGTATATTTTTTATAAAAACATTAAAATAATATTGTATTTTAAGGAATTGTATAGTATAAAAATAGAACATTATTAATTATCAAGGTACCAATGATGCTTTTTCGTTCTGCTTTTACCACCTGTGTTGTCACGCTTTTTGTCACTGCTGTTATTGTTAGCAATATTGCTAACAATGTTGCTTTTGCTCAAAAAAAACCAAATTATCCTACTGGCTATCAAGCCAAAGTGTTGAGTATCTATGATGGCGATACTTTTACCGCCCAGATTTTTTCATGGCCACAACATTCTATTGAGGCAAGGGTGCGGTTGCGTGGCATTGATACGCCCGAAATCAGAGGCAAATGTGCCAGTGAAAAAGCAAAAGCGCAACAAGCCAAACAAAAATTGCAAGAATTAATCCCCGAAGGCAGTATGGTGATATTGCATCGGATAGAGCTTGGCACCTATGCGGGTAGAATTATCGCTAATGTGAGTAATAAAGATGGTGATGATATCAGCGCGATTATGCTCAATGAAAATTACGCCCGCGCCTATCTTTATCGTGAAGGGCGCAAAAGTTGGTGTAATTTATAATGTTTTATGTTATTTGCGATAATTATTTGCTATTATTAAGCTTGATACGATAACAGGAGGGTTGGCATGAAAACATTTTTACCACTTATTTTTTATTCTCTCATGGTTTTATTATTACCATTTTACGCTGTTGCCCAAATGCAGGCACTACCGAGTCCAGGCCAAGCATTGATGTTTGAAGCCATTGAAAATGGTGATTTAGATGAGGTCAAACATTTTATTGAAGAAGATAGTGCCAGCTATTATTTAGTTGTTGCCGACGAATATGGCTATACTGCTTTGCATCAGGCCGCCGATTTCAATCAGCTGGTAATTGCCAAATATTTGATTGACAAAGGGATTGATGTTAATGCCAAAGCGGGCAATGATGTGACGCCGATATTTATTGCAACTTATCGCAATTCTCCTGAAATGATAAAATTATTGCTTAAAGCGGGTGCTGATGTAAATGTAAAATCTGCCAAAGGTATCTCTAGCCTTACATTTGCAGCGGGGGAGGGCTATGCGAATATTGTTGAGATTCTATTAAAAGCCAAAGCAAACCCCAACAGTCAATCGCATTATAATGGTGTTACCGCACTAATAATGGCGGCACAAAACGGGGATGCAATAATCGTGAAATCTCTGTTAAAAGCAGGGGCGAATCCGCGCGCCAAAGCCGTCAATGATTATGATAGTGTTGATTTTGCCAAAAAATATTTGCAGACAGCAGAAAACCCTACCGAATGGCAGAAAATAATTGATTTATTGGTCGCAAAGCATAAAACCGCACCGCCGCCACCGCCTATGCCGCGTGCGCCGCGTGGCGATGATGCTGCAAGTCAATTTTTAGGCCAAACTGATGATTTATTCGATAAGTTTAATTATGCCCTTGAACTATATATGGCACAAATCATCACGCGTGAGGATCTAACAGCAGAGCAAAAACAAGCAATGTTAGAGCAATTTTTAGATGATATGATAAATGATAAGATTGATGTTGATGAATTTATCAAAGCCAATGGCGATAATTGATTGCTAGAATTAATTGCTGGACTCAAATCATCGCATCACATAATTTTGCGGACTTTTGCGCCCAACAATCAATCGCCCTGGGCGTTCTACTGATTGCATATAATTAATCTGTTGGCTTTTGCTGATATGCCATCTGCCTTCGCTTTCATGTTTTGCCAAACGTTGGTCAAAGCGATTAGCGCGATAGAAGCCTTCATTCATAAAAATTATCAAAATACCTTCTGGCTTTATCACGCGCAACATTTCGGTGAGATGCTCCGCCTCAACATGCCCCGCCCCCAGCGAGCCCACACATAAACCAGCATCGTAAAAATTATCTTCTATTAATAATGGTTTGGTTAAGTCACATTGGGTAAGGTTGCGATAAATATTTTTAGCTTTTGCCTTATCCAACATGCCTTGTGCAATATCAACCCCATCAATCACAGTGAATTCTCTTTGTTGCAATTGGGCACCTACCAGCCCCGTGCCACAGCCAAAATCGATGATTTGCATTTGTTTTTCTTCCAGCATGTCCGCAAATGCTTCGGCCGCAATTTTTGGCCCTAAATAGCCAAGTTCATTGATTAATTCATTATCATAATGTTCCGACCATTGGTTATAATGTTGTTCCAAACTTTCACCTAATTTTAAGCTACTCACCTGCGATAGAGTATTGAGTGTTTGTTTCCGCGTTTCAACCATTATATTCTCCCTTAATAAATTTTTGATTTTGCATTTCACTCTTGACAATAATCACTTAATAGCATTAAATCAACATCATCCTTAATTTTATGAAAGTATTCATTTAATGAAAAAATATTTGTCAAAAAGAAATATTATTATTGCTATTGTTATTAGTTTTACTATTTTATTAATTGTAACAGTATCTGCTTATCGCCATATTGCAAATAATATTGACCACCATTCTGTGGACACTATTTTATACCAAAACCAGAAAGGGGATAGAAGTTTCAAAGCAAAATTAAAAATTTTTTCTCAAGAGAAAATTTTTATCTTTCGCAATCAAGAGTTGCTTAAACAAGAAATTCTTGCAAACCCGCTCTTTGCAGAATTTTATGACATTCCTCAAGCTTTCATAAGCAAAAAAGATTTTATACAACAATGGGTTTCTATATATTTGAAACAAAATACAAATGATTCTCATATTTTTTTCCAAAAGAATGAAACCACAAAAAAGACAATTAATGATGTAGCCTATCAACTTGATTATTTCAGTGCCGAACTATTCACCACCACTTTAGATCAATATGGTCGCGCCATGTATCTACATTATTATGATAATCAGCTTTTCTTTATTACTGGAGAAGGTATTTTAGGCAGTATCGACCTAACTGAGCAAACTATCAATGACAACCAGTTTAATGCACATACAATCGCTTCTAACTTGAGTGAGTTTACTGATCCCAATTATGATGATTATGATAATAATATCAGAGATTTATTCATCAAGGACGGTATAATATATGTATCACAAAATATCGCCTTTAATCCTGAATGCTACGGCACAATATTACTAGCAGGCACACTTAACACACAAAAAATAGAATTTAAGCAAATATTCGCACCAGATGCGTGTGACCAAAATCATTTTAAGAATCAAGAAACAAAAGATTTCTTAATTGATTATAATATAAGCGGTGGTAGAATAGTTGATTATAAAAATGATAAAATTTTGTTATCAACTGGTGATCCCCAACAAGAAGCGCAAAATAATAATACGCATGGTAAAATATTCTCTATTAATGAAACAACTTATTCGCGTGATATTATTTCAATCGGACACCGCAATCCGCAAGGGCTTTACTACAATAAACAAGAAAACCTTATTCTATCTACCGAGCATGGCACTTATGGCGGAGATGAGATTAACTTAAATAAAACGCCAGGGGATGATATTGAAAATTTTGGCTGGCCAATTGCATCTTATAGTTTTGAATATGGTTTTGATCCCGAAACTGATGTTAATGTTTTTAAGACATCGCATCAAGAACATGGCTTTGTAGAACCGCTTCATCACTATACACCTGCAATCGCGCCTTCACAAATTATTCAACTACCGAAAAAATTCAACAATATAGCGCAAAAACAAATGTTGCTTGCTGCACTAACGGGTAGTAATCCAGACCCTCAATCAGGAGGCAATGGCATCACTCATTTTATTCTTAATGATGATTACTCTATTAAAGAAAAAGATGTGTTTGAACTAGATGGTAGAATTCGTGATTTGATTTATGTTGAAACATTAAATGTTGTTATCGCCTATCACGAATATTCTAAATCCATCATCATTATTAAACCTTAAATCATCGTGGATTATCTGCAATTAACATTGCTTGCCTTTGTGCAAGGCATTACCTTCTTAATAAATTTTTGATTTTGCATGTCACTCTTGACAATAAACGCCTAATAGCATTAAATCAAGGGCATGAATTTAACATTATTTTAATTTTATGGAGATATTCATTCAATGAGAAAATATTTGTCAAAAAGAAATATTCTTATCATTTGCGCTATTTTATTGATTCTGGTGATATTTGGGTATCGTCATGCTTCAAATAATATCACCACCCATTCTGCAAGAAGCACTGCATATGCCCAAAGCGAAGGCGATGATGTTAGTCTTAAAGCAAACTTAAAAATTTTTATCAAAGAAACAATTTTTGTGTTTCGAAACCAAGAATTGCTTAAACAAGAAATTTTGAACAACCCACTATTTGTTGTACCTTTAGAACCCACGCAAACCTTAAAATCAAAAAATGTTGATGAGCAACAATGGGCTTCAGTTTATTTGAAGCAAAATGCACATGATTTGTTTTTCCAAAAGATAGAGACTACAAAAATAAAACTCAGCAATAGGGACTATCAAATCGATTACATCAGTACCGACACATTCATTAATAAGTTAGATAATTATGCCTCACGAATGTATCTACATTATTATGATAATCAGCTTTTCTTTATTACTGGAGAAGGTATTTTAGGCAGTATCGACCTAACTGAGCAAACTATTAATGACAACCAGTTTAATGCATATACAATTGCTTCTAACTTGAGTGAGTTTACTGATCCCAATTATGATGATTATGATAATAATATCAGAGATTTATTCATCAAGGACGGTACAATATATGTATCACAAAATATCGCCTTTAATCCTGAATGCTACGGCACAATATTACTAGCAGGCACACTGAACACACAAAAAATAGAATTTAAGCAAATATTCGCACCAGATGCGTGTGACCAAAATCATTTTAAGAATCAAGAAACAAAAGATTTCTTAATTGATTACACTATAAGCGGTGGTAGAATGGTTGATTATAAAGATGGTAAGATTTTATTATCAACTGGTGATTCCCAACAAGAGGCGCAAGGTGATAATACGCATGGTAAAATCTTTGCCATTGATGAAACAACCTATTCACGTGATATGATTTCAACTGGACACCGCAATCCGCAAGGGCTTTACTATAATAAACAGGATAATATTATTATATCATCCGAGCATGGTCCTTATGGGGGTGATGAGGTGAATTTAAATAAAAATCCAGGAGGTGATATTGAGAATTTCGGTTGGCCAATTGCATCTTATGGTTTCGAATATCATTATGACCCCGAAACTGATGAAAATATTTTCAAAACCTCACATCAGGATTATGGCTTTGTAGAACCACTTCATTACTACACACCCTCAATCGCAGTTTCACAAATCATTCAACTGCCAGAAAAATTTAATAATATAAAACAAAAACAAATATTACTTGCATCGTTAACAGGAAGCGCTACCCTACCGTTAGGTCGGAAGGGAATTACTCATTTTATTCTTAATAATGAGTATACTATCGAAGAAAAAAATCTGTTGTATCTAGATGGTAGAATTCGGGATTTAATTTATGTGGAAACGTTAAATGTTGTTATTGGTTATCGTGAATCTACTAAATCAATTATGATTATTAAACATTAAATCATCGTGGATTATCTGCAATTAACATTGCTTGCCTTTGTGCAAGGCATTATCTTCTTAATAAATTTTTGATTTTACACCTCACTCTTGACAATAATCACTTAATAGCATTAAATCAACATCACCTTTAATTTTTATGGAAATCTTTATTCAATGAAAAAACATTTGTCAAAAAGAAATATTCTCATCATTTGTGCTGTTTTATTAATTGTGGTGATATTTGGCTATCGCCATGCTGCAAATAATATCATCACCCATACTGCAAAAAGTATTGCATATAGCCAAGAAAAAGGCGGTGATAATAGCCTTAAAGCAAAGTTAAAAATTCTTATTAAAGAAACAGTTTTTGTGTTTCGAAATCAAGAATTGCTTAAACAAGAAATTCTTAATAACCCTGTATTTTCAGAATCCCTTGCCTTGCATAATTTAAAAGATAAAACTAATCTGGGACAACAATGGGCGGCAGGCTATTTGAAAAGAAGCACAGAGAATATCTCTTTTGATAAAGTGAAAACTGCACAAAAAACAGTTAATGATACTGACTATCAACTCACTTATTTCAGTGCTAGCACATTCACTGATGCGTTAGATGAGTATGGCACGGTCATGTATCTGCATTATCATGATAATCAGCTCTTTTTTATCACTGGTGAAGGTATATTAGGCAGTATCAACCTAACCGAGCAGACTATCAATGACGACCAGTTAAATGCATATACAATCGCTTCTAATTTAAGTGAGTTTACTTACCCCAATTTTGATGAATATGACAATAATATCAGGGATTTGTTTATTAAAAATGATAAAATATATATATCAGCAAATATTGGTTTTAACAAACAATGTTACGGAACAATATTATTGGTAGGCACACTCAATACACAAAAAATAGAATTTAAGCAAATATTAGCACCAGATGGATGCGACCAAACTTATTTTAAGAATCAAGAAACGCAAAATATTTCCATTGACTATTCAATCAGCGGAGGCAGGATAGTGGATTATAAAAATGGTAAAATTTTATTCACAACTGGCGACCCTAAAAGACAAGCACAAAGTGATAATACGCATGGTAAAATTTTTGCCATTGATGAAACAACCTATTCACGTACCCTTATTTCAACTGGGCATCGCAACGCGCAAGGGCTTTACTATAACAAACAAGAAAATCTTATCTTATCCACTGAACATGGGGTTAAAGGCGGTGATGAATTAAACCTTAACAAAACACCAGAAGGCGATATAGAAAATTTTGGCTGGCCGATTGCATCTTATAGTGTGGAATATACATATGACCCAGAAACTGACGAAAATATTTTCAAAACCTCACATCAAGAACATGGCTTCGTAGAACCGCTTGATTATTACACACCTGCGCTTGGCATCTCACAAGTTATTCAAGTCACAGAAATTTTTAATAAGATAAAACAAAAACAAATATTAATTGCCTCACTCACAGGCAGCAACCCCGACCCCGCATCTGGCACAAGAGGAATCAAACATCTTATTCTTGATAATAATTATACCATCATGCAAAGTGATGCGTTTGAACTAGATGGCAGAATTCGGGATTTAATTTATGTTGAAACATTAAATGTTGTTATCGCCTATCACGAAGAAGCCAAATCCATTATCATTATTAAACCTTAAATCATCGTGGATTATCTGCAATTAACATTGCTGGCCTTTGTGCAAGGCATCACCGAATTTTTGCCGATTAGCTCATCAGCGCATCTTATTTTACTGCCCTATTTCTTATCATGGGATTATCAGGGTTTAGAAATTGATATTGCGTTGCATTTGGGGTCGTTACTGGCGATTATCTTTTATCTGCGTGCCGATATTCAGCGCGCCATCATTGGTTTTTTTAATCTATGCGCGCAAGGATTCAGCAAAACGGAGAAAACTGATTTTACGCCAGATAATTTGCCAAATAATTTATTGGCATGGCATATCATCATCGCCACCATACCTGCGGGTTTGGTTGGCTTTTTCTTAAAAGATTTGATTGAGATTTATTTGCGCGCACCGTTGATTATTGCATTAAGCTCGATATTGTTCGGGCTGCTACTGGCATTTGCTGACCGTATGGCGCAGAAGCAAGATATTATTATAAGCAATAAAGCGGCGTTAATCATCGGCTTTGCCCAAATATTGGCACTGATACCGGGGGTAAGCCGTTCGGGCATCACCATGACTGCCGCCCGTTTTTTAGGCTGGCATCGCACCCAAGCCGCCCGTTTTTCAATGTTGCTGGCAATCCCGATTATCAGCCTTTCTGGGCTTGTTAGCATTATTGAGCAACTCAGTAATAATAGTGATAGTTTTTTCTGGGCACAATTTTGGTTCGCCTTCATTGCTTCGGCTGTTTTTGCCTTTATTGCAGTATGGCTATTGATGCGTTGGTTGCAGAAATTTAGCTTTATGCCTTTTATTATTTATCGGATATTATTGGGCGTGGTGATTATCGCCTTAATATGATTTACTGGTATAACTTACTGATATAACCTATTCTATCTTATTGGCTTCTATAATTTTCTTATCTTCCGTCACTTCTTGCGATAATAATTGCGAATGATAGTGATGCCGTAGCGACGCATAGCGTCCGCCTTTACAATAGGCGTCCATATAAGAAGGCAAGATACTGCCCAAAGTCTGTGGTTGAATTCCTAATTCAGCCAAACCTGCCACGCGGTTATCGGCAATATTATCTTGTTGCAATAACCTTACTTGCTCAACAGTCAAAGGCGGTTTTGGTAACAGGCTTAAAAAACGTCCCATCACTAATGATAGCCATAAGGGCACTGATAGCAAAATACGCGAATAGCCAATCTCGCCAATCATGATTCGCATCATTTCTTTCATTGTTACAATATCAGGGCCACCCAATTCATAAATTTTATGTTTCGGCTTTTTTTCCAACAATAAATGATGCACTGCTACCGCCACATCGCCCGCATAAATCGGTTGAAAACGTGTATCACCGCCACCAATCAGCGGAATAATTGGGGACACAAGCGCAATGCGCGCCATCATGTTGAAAAAATGGTCATGTGGCCCAAATACCAAAGAAGGGCGAATGATAATCGCATCTGGGAAAAATTTATTCACCTGTGCCTCGCCTAATGCTTTGCTTTTGGCATATTTTATATTGCTATTTTCTGAAGCGCCAATCGCTGAAAAATGTATCAATCTTTTAACGCCCGTTTGGCTACAGATTTTGGCAACATTTTCCGCGCCTTCTATATGGGTTTTCTTAAATTTCTGCCCTATGGTTTCAGCAATAATGCCAACCAAATTTATCACATCATCTGAACCTTTAATTGCCAAACGCATTGCACGTTCATCAGTGATATTTGCCGATAAGATAATCAGCTGATTTGGGCTGGCAAGCGGCTTTAAATGCCCCGCACTTTCTATGTTCCGCACCAATACCCGCACCGATGCCCCAGCCTTTAAGAGCCGCCCAACAATATAGCGCCCTAAAAAACCCGAACCACCAATCACGGTGATAATTCTGCCTTGCAAATCTGCTGATATAAATGTGGTCATGATGCACCCAATATATCGGATAATCATGTAGCAATGCAAGAAAATAAGCAAAATATCTCAATATTAACAATTGACTGCTCAACCTTAATATCCTACAACAATGAGCGTTATGAAAATTCCTAGAATCACAAAAAATATTGTATTTTTTGGCATCATTGCTTGTGCCATTATTGGCATTGTGATTTGGCAATATAATACCACAAAATCTGGTAATAACAACGTTACAACAATAAAATTGCGTCATAATAACTCACAAATAGTTTCTTTAGGAAAAGCCATTTATTTTGAAAATTGTGCGAGCTGTCATGGCGATAATTTGCAAGGACAAAAAAATTGGCGCACATTAGATGCTGAAGGTTATTTGCCTGCACCACCACATGACGAGACTGGGCATACATGGCATCATTCGGATATAAATCTATTTCTTCTTACCAAATATGGCGTTAGTTTTTTCACCAAAGAAGATTATCTAACCCGTATGCCACGTTACGAAACATTGCTAACCGATGATGAAATTATTGCCGTCTTAAGCTATATTAAATCGACATGGCCGCAACATATTCAAGAAAAGCAGAATCATACCAATTAGCCATTCAGTTTCTTATCATACGGGTAATGGCTTAGTGGTTCTGCGCCATTCTCAGTGATAATAAACTGATTTTCTAATTTGATACCATCAGGCCCGCCAACTTCGCCAATATAGGCTTCAACACATATTGCCATGCCCGCTTCTATCACACCATCATAACCAACTTCTTCCTTATCTATCGGATAGGGTATTAGCGGCCATTCATCGCATAACCCCACCCCATGATACGGGCAACTATAGCGTTGCGCTACATATTTTTCTGGCAATGGCAAGGCTTTATCGGTGAGTTCCAAAAATCCCATGCCTGCTTTTAACAATGATGCATTATATTCAATTTGTTCTAACGCCACCTTAAACATATCTTTTTGCCTTTGGGTTGGCATGCCATCGCCAATAAACCATGTGCGCGACAAATCAACGCAAAACCCATACACACCTATCAAATCAGTATCAAACGCCAATATTTCATTATTGCCGATAATGCGCGGCCCGCATTCTTGAAACCATGGATTGGTGCGCTGCCCCGATGCCATCAACCGCGTTTCAATCCATTCACCACCACGTTTGATATTACCCTTATGCAATTCCGCCCATATATCATTTTCAGTAACGCCCACTTGTGCAACTTCTTTCATGCCCCCTATGGATTGTTCGCAAGAATAAACCGCACAGCGCATGGCGTTAATTTCTTCAGCATTTTTTACCGAACGGGTTCGTTCAACCACTGCCTCACCATTTTTGATGATAAAGCCTTTATCTTTCAAGCCCTGATAAGCATGTATTGGAATTTTATCAATGCCTAATTTTTTACCATCTCCGACATGTTGTTTCATAATTTGAGTGACTTCACTGGCAAAATCATCGGCTTTTTCTTCTGCCCTATCGCCACCCATAAAATAAAATAACCGCAAACATGAGCGCACTTCTTTGATGGCAGGATTGATTGCAAACGCATCATCACCATCAACATAATCCCATAAAACCATATAGCCCGCCGCAGTGATTAACACCGCCCTAAAGGGATTATGGGCATTCCATAATTGCATATTCGGGTAATCGGTGGCATAACGAATCGATATTGGGTCAAACAGCAATAAAGCATCTAGCCCATTTAAATTAATCTGTTCAACCAACCTTTCATGCCGCTTGGCACGCATGATCGGTAAGTTAGGCGGGGTTAGTCCTGCTTTTTGCCATTCATCAAAAGCAAGCTGGGTTGGACCAATTTCTACCCTATCATTATTATCTTCAGAATAATCTGCTTTTAGCCGTTTTGTGGGGTCAATTTTGCGTGTAAATGATGCCATGATAATCACCTTACTTTCACTGAATTTTTGATGAAACTATCTAATACATGAAAGTAAAAATGTGTCAAGCACGAAAATTACCGACAGCCACCCACCATCATATGGTGGGTGGCTGAAAAGTTGAGCGCTTACTTTTTAAGGTCGTTCTGTAAAGCTTCTATGCCTTCACCGCCATAGAGATTTTCAAAATAGCCGATAAATAATGCAATGATTAAACCTTCTAGCAAGCCACCAAAAATGATAAATGTAGCCGATTGCATTTCTGGATAGGCTGCAAGCATTGGCACAAAAATATCATAGCAAAATAATAGTAGCAATCCGTTCAACCAAAGCCCTAATATTGATGCACGAAACCACCAAGGCATAGGAAACTGAGGAAACATCGGATGCACAGTAAGTACGCCAAACATCGCAATGAAAGCGCCCATAGTGCTATACCAAAATAGAACACCAAAGCGAAAATGCAATGCAACATCTTCGTAAAAATAGGGTAGAAAAACAAAGCCGACAAGCCCGATAGCCAACCCGATGCTTTTGCCGATGATAAACCGTTTCGTTAATGATGCTTGTTGTGCCATGATGATATTCCTTTATTAAAAGATATATAATAAATATGGACAATCTTTGACCTCCACACATTCCATCAAATCATGGTTTCTCAGCATTGTCAATAAAAATTTGAAACACCTATACAAAGTTTTTAATAGTGTTTCACTATTTTCAACCATTTAGTGGAATCAACCCTGCACACAGACGATGCGATAACAATCGTTTCAACAAATAATAACGATAATTCTTGACTAACTTATTGCTGCTCTTTTATCAAGTAAAAGAGAGTTATGATGCAAAAAAGCAAACAGAAATAATAAAAAGCGAATTTATTTTCTAGATTCTGCAACATGGGTGCGCTGGCTAACAAAAATCACCAACACCATTAATACCATGAAGGTTATCACCAAAGGATCAAATGGTTCGTTTAGCCAGATCACCGCTACTATAAAAGTAATAAAAGGCTTTGATAATTGTAATTGTGTGGTTTTTGAAATGCCACCCAATAGCATGGCATGATACCACATGAAAAATACAAAACAACTATTCACCACCCCTAAAAAGAGCATGTGAAACCAGCCCCAAGCACTCAAATATTCAATGGAAGCAAAATCTATCACGATGAATGATAAGGGAACTAAAATCGGCAATGTCATCACCATTGCCCAGCATATCACCTGCCAACTGCCCATTTCTTTGGCTAGCACACCACCCAAAGCATGGCTAATACCTGCCATCAATACCGCGCCCAACAATGCCAATTCGCCAAAATAGACATTCAGTATATTAACCGCGCCATTGGATAGGTAAGAAAATACAATAATCAGTAAAAAACCTGCAAGTGATGTTACCCAAAATCTCAATGATGGGCGTTCCGATGAAAATATTCTTGCAAATAATGCCGCACTGATGCCGTTTGCCGCCAATATCACCCCGCCATTGCTTGCTGGGACACTATAAGTGCCATAAGTAATGAATAAATTAAAACCGAAGGCAGCAGTAATGCCAACCAACAATAATTTAGCTAAATATCTCTTTTGTGGCAGTTTTTGTCTGGTAACAATTAACAAAAACAAGGCGAATAATGCGCCAAGCAAGCTACGCCCTAATGCAACATCCCACACCGTTAAATCAAGCAAAAACAAATAGCGCGTCATCGGCAATGTCATTGCAAAGCAGGTAACAGCAACCACACCCAATAAAATACCTATCAAATGGTAATTATGTATTTGATGCTCATATACATCATGCAAATCATGTAAAAATTTATCTAAAATCATTTATTATTCTCTTTTTGAATGTTACCCTATCGTCACTTATATTTTTTAGTTCTATATGAAGTGCTGAATTAACTTATGGTATTTTCTGGCGTTCAAATGTGTTGCTATATTATTTTACATTAATCACCTAGCAAAATTCTAGCCAACTTTTACAAACAAAAAAATTAACTCTGCCAACTTATTATCATAATATAAGAATTTTAGCAATAGCAAAACAATTTGAAACCATCTTGATTGCGCTGTTACGCTGATAAAAAATCATTTAATATAAGGTTTTTGCGTGACATGACTGCCCACATGGCTACGTTGCGCGATTACAACCAAAATTATAATTATAGCGATAAATAATACTACCATAGGATTAAATGGCTCGCTTAAAAATAACATGGCGGCGATAAAAGTAACAAAAGGCTGTAACAATTTTAACTGCGCGGTTTTCGCAATGCCACCTAATTTCATGGCATGATACCAGATAACAAATATTGCACAATTATTGACAATGCCAACATATAATAAATTACTGAAATGCCACGCATTTTTGGTGATGGTTGTAAAATCCACCAATAAAATGCTTAGCGGCACCACCACTGGCAATGAAAACGCCATCGCCCAGCAAATCACTTGCCAACCACCAATTTCTTTGGCAAAAACAGCTCCTTGTGCATGGTTATAGCCTGCCATAATCACGGCGACAAAAATTGCCAATTCACCATAATAAACGCTGAAAACATTTACCGCCCCATTCACCAAATACGAAAATGTGGCAATCAACACAAATCCGCTAATAGCAATCATCCAGAATTGTCTTGATGGTTTTTCACCCGCAAGCAAAATCGCAAATAAAGCGATACAAATACTATTACCCGCTAAAATAACACTGCCATTACTAGCACTCGCCAATGCCATACCATAGCTGACGGCTGTTGAAAAGCCTAGCGATACCGTTAAGCCAAGAACAAACAAATGCGGTAAATATTTTTTAGCGGGCAATTTTTGTCTGGTAACAATTAACACAATCAACGCAAACACGCCTGCAAATAAGCAGCGCCCTATTGCCGCATCCCAAATCGAAAAGCCTGATAGCAACAAATAACGGGTAATGGGCAATGTTAGCCCGAATGATATGGTTGCCAATAAGCCTAATGATATGCCAATGAAACGCTGATATTTTTGTAACATGTTATATCCTTTATGGCTTATTATTGTGCGTTCGCAAAAAACACAGTTTTGCCATTAATTTTATAACGCGCAATGATTTTTTGCCCTTGTGCGCCAATTAAGAAATCAATGAATTTTTTCGCTGATTGATATTGCAGATAGGGATGTTTTTCGGGATTGGCGGCAATCACACTATATTGATTAAAAAGCAATTCATCGCCTTTAACATGGATTTTGAAATCACCCATTTTCGACTTAAAGCGTAACCATGTTGCCTCATCGCTTAAAATATAAGCGTTTTTCTCAAAAGCAATCAACAGGCTCTGCCCCATACCTGTACCACTTTGAATATACCAGCTACTTTGTCGACTTAAAAAATTCCAACTAAAAATATTTTTGTCATTATCAGGCACAATGCCTAATTTTTGCCATAATGCCAGCTCTTTTTGATGGGTGCCACTATCATCACCGCGTGATACAAAAGGCACGCGCTTTGTTGCAATTTGCTGTAATGAAGCAAGTACATCAGTGGCATCAAGATTGAGCTTGCCTTGCAATCTATCATTTTGGGGGCCAACAATCACAAATTGATTATACATAAAAGGATAACGCTTTACCCCATAGCCACTGGCAACAAGCTGTTGTTCTGCTTCTGGCGCATGAGTCATAATCACATCAGCATTGCCATCAATCGCGCTTCTAATGGCAAGCCCACTGCCTTGAATTACCGCTTTCACGGTAATATCATGGTTTTTTTCAAATGCTTGCAACAATATATCTAACAGGCCTGAATTGTGAACTGACGTGGTGGTGGCAAGTAAAAGCTGTTTATTTTTGGCATGGACCACAAACGCTAATGGCGATACAGATAAAACAACAGCAAATAATATTGTGATAAAAATTTTCATCCATGCTATCCTTTACCATTGATAAATTGTTGCGCTTGTGCGTTAGGCGGCCGCTTAAAAAAATCACTCACTTGCATCATAGCCTGCATTGGCTGCATTGCCACACCATCAGCAGTCACCATATCCTGATGAACATCACAATGAAACAAAAATAAAATATCATCTTTATCTTTTGCCAATAATTTAATCTGCGCCATATCATGGCTAACAATCACCATTTTCTGCCCCCGCTGACGCGCCTTGATGATAAGCTGTTCAATCCGATTTTTCATATCGGGGGCAAGGCTAGCGGTTGGCTCATCAAGCAACCAATAATCGCGCCGCATCACCATCATAGACGCAAAAGATAATAATTTTTGCTGACCAACCGATAATGAATAAGCATTTTTTTGTCGCGCTTCAAAAAGCCCTGCCTGCATCAGCACATCATCAATTAATTCATTATCAATCTTTCGATTCGCAATTTTAGCGTTATTTTTTTCAGCGTTATTTTTTTCAGCAAGGGCAATAAACCGTAAATTTTCAAGCACCGACCGATTGAGTAAAATTGGTTTTTGATGCATCAATGCTGGTAATTGCTGCTGTATGCCTATCACCGCGCCATGTTGTGGCACAATAAAACCCGCCAATGTTTTGAGAAGCAGTGATTTACCAACGCCATTGGCACCTGCCACAAAACTGATATTATCGCGGGCAAAAACCATATTTAAGCGATGCAACACTGTTTTTTTACCATAACCCACCGATAACTCACGCAATTCAAGTGTCTCTTCTGCCATTATATCTTCAGGCATCTTTTTGCCTCTGCTTAAATAGCATGAAGATAATATTTAGAATTAAGCCAATGGCAACCAATATCAACCCCAATGCCAATGCAAAGCTGATATTGCCACGCGATGTTTCTAGCACAATGCTGGTGGTCATGGTGCGGGTGAAATGCTGAATATTGCCGCCCACAATCAACACCGCCCCCACTTCTGAAAGACCCCGTCCTAGCCCTGCCACTGGTAATATCATCAGTGCAAAACGCAATTCATATAACAAGCTTGCACTTTGTTTGAAAAATGATAATTGCAAATTATGGAATAATGGACGGTAATAAACATAATGTTGTTGCAATTGTTCTATTGCCAATGCGGTGATAATGGGGAATATCAACACAGCTTGGGCGATAATCATAATTGTGGGGGTATAAAGCAGGTGCGTTACGCCCAACACGCCATTGCGCGAAAAAATAATATAAAGCAACAAGCCGATGAAAACTGGCGGCAAGCCCATCATCGCATTCAACAAAACAAGCAGCAGATTTTTACCACGAAATTCATTTAACGCGATAAGTGTTGCGAAAAAAAGAGAGAAAATAAGCGCAAACAGTAATGCCCATAGGCTGACCCATAGGGATAATAAAATAATTTCCCATAATGCTGTATCAAAACTAATGAGCAACCACAATGCTTGCTTGAAGGTGGCAGTAAAAGACATAAAAATATTATATGCTAAACCATCATCTATTGGCAATAAATATAGGACAATATCCGTTAGAAATTATAAATGATACCCGCTTCAAACACGGGGTAAAATTCAAAGGCTTCTGCGTCTCGTTTTATTTTAGCCAAATAAGCCCCCTCGGCTTTATCGCGTAATTCAGCTTGCGCTGCCCGTGACTCAGCTGAGTCAAGTGATGCCCCCCCTACTGCTTGAATTGTTCCAAAATTTAGTCGCACATCATCAGCTTCTGGCATCAAAATAATACCCATTTCGGCCCGTAATGTTATTCTGCTTTTGGAATGCCTTCTTGCCCCTATACCAATACCCATATAAGGAACATTGCCCTTATAGCGTATTGATGATGTATAATCGGCTTGCAACAAATAATCGTCACCATTTTCAGTAAAGGCGCGTGTGGCGTAACCTTGGGCATTATATTCCATATTCACATTAAAAAAACCTGATGAAACAAAAATGCCACCGCCAAACAGATAAATATTGGCAATCAGCGCATGGTTTGTAAATTCACTATCATAATAATATTCATAAGCATTATCATTATTAACCTCTTTCATCGTCGTTCTATTATCATAGGCCGCCGTAAGCAAGCGAAGACTATAATAATAACTTTTGCGAACAGAAAATGCCAGACCAGTACCATATGTGCCAGTAATAATTTCTGCGCCGTAACCACCGCGCGATAAAAAAACATCTGGGTCTTGTGCGTTGGCTTTTTTTGCAAAAACTAATAATGACAACAATAATGCTATCAATAAAACGATATTGAAACGATAAATATTGTTAATGTGACTAATAATATTTATGATTCCTGTTTTTTTCATTTGTCGGGCTCGCTTCCCAAATGATTTTTATAAAATTAACTTTTACCACAGACCATAAATAATTGGTTTGGCAGGTTATAATTATTGTTCATTCAATAATTTTCCTAGCTCACTCTAATATAATATGATAGATAAAACAAAGCAAGCAATATGCCAATCACGCTAGCAATAGTAGCTTTAATAGAGATGCAATATGCTTAAAAATGATAACTAATGCCAAATTCTATCACTGGAAATAACGCGTAATCATCTTTAAATTTTTCTTTCAACTCTTCTTCATATTCTTCACTTTTTGCTTCAAGCTCAGCTGTTGTCTCTGTTCTGACTGCCTCACTCAAACCTTCATCATCTCCCACAACATTGATATTCCTAACATATAAGTCAATTTCTGGGTCTGACACCTGAATCACACCTATTTCAAACCGCAGCCCAAGACCTTTTTTATCAGCATGTTTGGTGCCTAATCCAATACCTGCATAACCGCTAGGGCCCGTAAAAGCGATTGATGCGCCCATTTCAGCTGAAAATGTGAATTCTACATCTGGTGTGACAATACCTTGAAGCTCGGGCGGGATATCATCGGCACTAGGGTTAACACCTGTGCGTTCTGCACTGCCATCAAGTGCAAGACTCAGTTCAAAATTGGAAACGCCAAATGCAAAATAAAACCTTCCCCTAAATGGGTGGAGATTTAAGATAAAAGCATCACTGCCAAGCGCAGCTGCTTGCGTATAATCATAAGAGTTTTCATTTTTTGTTTCTGAAACATCTTCATCATAATCAATACCAGCTGATACCAATCTAAAACTGGCATATCTATTGGGGCGATACATAACCGTTCCCGCCTCACCACCTGCCGTAATAAAACTATAGCCTATACCCCAGCCATTACCGCCACGTCCCCGTGCATGGTCTTGTGCCATTGCTTGGTGAAACGACACCAACAATAATATGGGCAATAATAATATGGGCAATAAAATGATGGCATATTTTTTGACGATAATTTTAAGCATTTTGACTATCTTCTTTTCCAATAGAGTGTTAACAACCTATCGTTAATAACATTTCATATGACATAATAAAACTTTTAATAGTTTATTATGCCAAAAAAATATATTCATTTGCAAGCAATAATATATGATTTAACTACAACCCGTTGTTTGACCGCAAGTCATGCATGTCATACATGTGCCCGTGCGAACCAATGTAAGATACCCGCAACCCACACAAGCATCGCCCTCATAAGAATCAATCGCTGTTTGCGCCAATATTTCTTCTTCATTTTCCGAAATAACATCTTTTTGTATATTTTTTGAAGGAGGCGCAACCGAATCAGGTGATACCGAAGGCATATTATTATCGCTTAACAACTGTTTGATATAACCGCTTGAAACAAATTTTTCCATACTATACACATCATCTAACCGCCCTTCGCGATGCCCCTCGCCTAAACCATGTAAATCACCGGTGGCTGGCTGTTGTTGCATCAAATCTTCGCGTCCTAAATAGCTAATGGCCAATTCCCTGAAAATATAGTCAAGAATCGACGTTGCGCTTTTAATCGAATCATTGCCTTGTACAAACCCACCTGGTTCAAATCGCGTTAAAATAAAAGCATCAACAAATTCACGTAATGGCACGCCATATTGCAAACCAATAGAAACAGCAATCGCGAAATTATTCATCATTGACCTGAATGCCGCGCCTTCTTTGTGCATATCAATGAAAATTTCGCCACACGAACCATCATCATATTCGCCCGTATGCAAATAGACTTTATGCCCACCAACGATTGCTTTTTGCGTATAGCCTTTGCGCCGTGCTGGCAAGCGTTTGCGTTGCTTATGTTCGGCAACTTCCATTTCTTGATTGCTTTTTGTTGTCATCAGTGCCATTTTTTTCGCAATTTTCATAATAATTTCATTGCTGATATTCTCTGAATCGGTCGATATATCAACATCAACATCATTTACCAGCGAACTCATCAGAGGCTGGCTGAGTTTAGAGCCATCACGATAAAGCGCATTGGCTTTTAGACCTAGCTCCCACGATAGTCGATAAGCATTGAGGCAATCAATAATTGTCGCATGATTCGGCATATTAATGGTTTTAGAAATTGCACCGCTAATAAAGGGTTGCGCTGCTGCCATCATGCGGATATGCCCCTCAGCCAATAAAAATCTTTTGCCATTGCCACACGCATTGGCGCAATCAAACACTGGCAAATCTTTTTCTTTTAATGCTGGCGCACCTTCAATCCCCATCGTGCCACAAATCACACGATTCGCTTCGTTAATCTGTGTTGGTGTAAAGCCTAGTGCTTTTAAAATATCAAACTCTTTGGCATCTAATTTTAGCTGTTTTTGCACAAATTCTTCACCTAAATTGAATGGTGTGAACAACCCACGCAAATGAAATGTGCCTTCCAAACGCGATTCTAGCGAATCAATCAGCGCATCGCCAAACCCTTTTGCCCGAAGACTCTCACGATTAATATGTGGCGCATCGCTAAATGTTTGCGTGCCATTGATATAATCAACAATTTGCGTGATTTGCTGTTCGCCATAACCTAAATTTTGCAAAGCGGTTGGCACAGCTGAATTAATCATTTTCAAAATACCACCACCAGCAAGTTTTTTCACCTTTACCAGTGCAAAATCAGGCTCGATACCCGTGGTCGCGCAATCCATCACGATACCAATCGTGCCAGTGGGGGCAATAACAGTTACCTGTGCATTGCGATAACCATGTTTTTCGCCCAATGCCAGCGCATCATTCCACGAATCGATTGCCGCTTGTAATAATTGCTTATCAGCGCAATCATCATGGCGCAAAGCAACTGGTGTTTTATGTAATTTTTCATAATTCTTAACCTCGCCTAATGCGGCGCGTTGGTGATTGCGAATCACCCGCAACATATCTGGTCCATTTTCTTTATAGCCTGCAAATGCACCGACTTCTTTTGCCATTTCTGCTGATACCTTATAGCATGTGCCCGTCATTAATGCCGTGACAACACCGCAAAATGCGCGCCCTTCAGCAGAATCATATGGAATACCAGAAGTCATTAAATAGCCACCAAGATTGGCATAGCCCAACCCCAATGTGCGGTAACGGTAAGAAAGATTTGCAATTTCTTTAGATGGGAAATGCGCCATCAATACCGATATTTCTAATGTGATGGTGAATAATCTTGTGGCATGAATGAATTCTTTGGTTTGAAAGGCACCCGTTTTATCATTGCGAAATTTTAATAAATTGAGCGATGCCAAATTACACGCTGTATCATCTAAAAACATATATTCCGAACAAGGATTTGACGCATTAATCCTGCCCGATTGTGGACAAGTGTGCCAATCATTAATGGTGGTATCAAACTGCAAACCAGGGTCGGCACTCGCCCATGCGGCATGTCCGATTTGCTCCCATAAATCACGCGCTTTTATGGTTTGTAAAACCCTGCCATCGCCACGTGCGGTTAAATTCCAATCTTGGTCTTTATCAACGCTGCGTAAAAATTCATCACTCACCCGCACGGTATTATTGGCATTTTGCCCCGCAACAGTGGCATAGGCTTCGGAATCCCAATCGGCATCAAGCACTGGAAAATCAATTTGCGTGTAGCCTTGTTTGGCAAATTGCAACACGCGCTGGATATAATTATCGGGAATCATCGCACGAAGTGCTTCTTGAACCCTTACTTTCAAATGTAGGTTATGATTCGGATCATATTGGTCATACTCACCTTCAACCCCCAGCTTTTCAGGCGGCGTATTATCATGGCACGCAGCCATGATTCGATTAAGGTGAATGTTATAAATTTTAGAACCCGCAACCAATGCCGCCACTTTTTGTTCTTCACGATATTTCCAATTGATAAAATCTTCAACATCAGGATGGTCAATATCAACCACCACCATTTTTGCCGCACGTCTGGTTGTACCGCCCGATTTAATCGCTCCAGCAGAGCGGTCACCCACCTTAAGAAACGACATTAAGCCTGATGATTTACCACCACCAGAAAGATTTTCACCCGAACCACGTAGCGATGAAAAATTCGTGCCTGTGCCCGAACCATACTTAAACAAACGTGCCTCGCGCACCCATAAATCCATAATGCCATTTTCATTCACCAAATCATCATTGACCGATTGAATGAAACATGCATGTGGTTGCGGCCGTTCGTAAGCAGAGCTTGATTTTTCTAATTGTTCGGTTTCATGATTCACAAAATAATGCCCTTGCGAATTACCCGTAATGCCATAAGCCCAATATAATCCAGTATTAAACCATTGCGGCGAATTTGGGGCAACCATTTGCGTGGCAAGCATATAGCGTGCCTCGTCATAATAGGTGCGGGCATCTTCATCAGATGAAAAATAACCGCCCTTAACACCCCAATAGCACCATGTGCCTGCTAGCCTATCAAATAATTGCTTGGCACTTACCTCGCCACCATAGGTGAGCTTTTTCGCTTTGGAAGAGGCTTGTGAGCGCCATAAAAATTCAGGCATATCAGCTTCTGGGATTTTTTCTAAATCCGAAGGCACACCCGCTTTGCGAAAATATTTTTGCGCTAATATATCAGAAGCGATTTGCGACCATGACGCAGGCACCTCAATCTCGTTTTGTTGAAAGACCAACGTGCCATCAATGTTACGCAATTCTGCTGAAACAAAATGAAACGGAATTGATTCATAAGGGCAGCTGCCCACTTTAGTAAAAACACGTTTAATCCTCATCCGAATAACACCACCTTAAAAAATATTATCACTATTTTCTCACCTTATTACCATCATCACATCATATCATAAAATAAACAGCAGAAAAGCTGAAAAAGCGTAAAAAACCAACATATCGGAGAATGCGCTAAACCACTATCTTGGATTTTCCAGAATATTTCTATGTTAAGATATTTATCTGATAACAAAACTCATGTTATATTATGTGCCATAATTTTTGTTAGCAAAATTTTAGACTTTCCACATCAATTTTTTCAAATCTGGAATTTTCATTGATTTTACAGTAAAATAATCCACTCAAACATTGCTTTACCTGTGTATAAAATAACAGCGCATTGTTAATAATTGCAACAGCGTAACAATGGTTGCAATATTTTAACCACAATAGTAAAATAAGATATGGATAAATGCTCATCATAGAACAGAGCGTTTTATAGATGCCTTGTTGTTGGTAAAACCAAAACAGGTGTCGTGCATCTTTAACCGAAATCGTATCGTTACTGATGTTTAACTTAAAAACACGATGCTGGCAGAATGCCGAAAAGCGGGGATAATGAAAATGAAAAAATTACTGATTATATCTATTTTGCTTATTTTAAGCAGTCACAAAGCCTTTGCCAATGATGGGTTTTCAATCTCAATCATTTTAGGCAATGGTTACAGCAACTTTGTTGCACCTGAAACCGAATATCCTGACGATTTAAGCGACTTACCCGATAAAACCTATCTATATTCACCCGCTGAAATAGAGAAAAAGTCGCAATGGGATAATACTGCCATCGGTGTACTTTACCGTAGCGAACGGCACGCTTTTGAAATTGAAAGCTTTGGTGCGGCAGTGGAAGTTGACTATCGCTATTATGCGACTGGCGGTAGTAGCGGTCAAGATGGCACTTTTACTTATAGTTTTTCGGGCATTGGTCTTTCTTACCTCTATTACCCAAGAGCATTTGCAGGACCCAACAGCCTACAACCTTATATCCGCGTTGGTCGTTCAACCTATACTTACGAAATCACAGATTCTATAGATTCAAATAATAATGATTCGCTAGATGCATCAGGACAAATTATAGGCGGTGGTGTTGAGTTTTACCTTAATAATGCAATGAGCATTATTGCTGGCATACGTTTCTATACGACACATTTAGGTGAGGATTTCTTCTTTAACGATTTCGGGATACGCGTTAGCTTTTAAGTTGTTTTTCATATTATCCCCGTATTTTTTCATGTAGGCTTGTGATTTTACTGCAAGCCTGCATGTATTTTAGGCAATATTGCAAGAAATAAGTGATTTGATATTGATTTTTGTGGTAATTTTCATTATCGTAGCTATCAATATAAATTATGTAAATGTTTTGTTAGAATAGGCGATGACAACCAGTATTACCCGCATCATAACTTTGTTTAACGGCAAATGGGTCGGACAAGATAGTGTTGGCAATCACTATTATGAACATAAACGTGTGCCTAGCAAGGGCAAACGCAAGCGTTGGGTGATTTATGGTAAGGATAGTGGTGCGATAACAAATAATACCAGCATAGATGATTCCAAAAGAAATGACCCCAGCAATGTTGCGCCAAACTGGCATCGTTGGTTGCACTATGGAACGAATGAATTACCAAAAACTAACGATAACACCTATCGGTGGGAGCAAAAGCCACAAGCCAATATTACTGGCACCAGTGCTGCGCTTTACCCTGATGCAAAATTACCCGGGAAAGAAGCGGTGATAGCGGGCTATCAGGCATGGCGTCCCGATGTTAATAACAAAAAACTCAAAGGATATTCTTAATGATGAATGCCGACAAACAAAAGAATTTCTGGGCGGGCGCGATTTTCGTATCACTGCTTGCTATTGTGCTGTTGCAAAATTTCCGTGCTGATAGTTTCTCAGAAGATAATTTACTAGGCTATCCCTTATATGCACGCTTTTCGGATGTAGGCGGGCTTAATAGTGGTGCGCGTGTATTGCTGGCAGGCGTTGATGTGGGGCGCGTTGTGGGGTTAGAGCTTAATCCTAATAATCTTTCTATCAATGTGGCGATGGATATTTATTCTGATATTGGGTTACCGCTTGATAGCTCTATTGCCATTATCAGTAGCGGCATTTTTGGGTCGAAATATCTCGCAATTTATCCGGGTGCAGAATTTGATGTGATGCAATCTGGCGATCAATTTGATTATACAAATAACTCAGTAGATGTGATGGGCATTATGGAAAGTGTTATTCTCAGTGCTGAAAAGAAAATTAATGAAAGAAGGAACTAAATTATGGTGAAACAAAGATGGTTTGAAATATTATTAGGTGGTGCGGTTTTTGGAATCGCAATCTTCTTTTTAGTATGGGCAAATGCCAACACAAATGGTTCTAAAGAAGGAACAGTGCAACGAATCGTAGCAGATTTTACATCTATCAAAGGTTTGCGTGTGGGTAATGATGTTAGAATCGGTGGCGTGAAAATTGGCTCGGTTGAAAAACTTGCCATTAACCCTGATACATTCCAAGCGCAAGTAACGATGGCTATCCGTAATGATGTGCTTTTGCCAACCGATACTGCGGTGGCTATTATTAGCGATGGGCTATTAGGCGGTGCTTATATGCGTGTTAACCCCGGTAGTGACGCACAAAAAATTGCTGATGGTGGTAAATTCACAATTATTGAGCAATCGGCAACATTGGAAGAATTATTAGGCAAAGCGGTTTTCATTATTTCTGAAACTTCTTCGGAGTAATATTAATCACCGTGATTGCGATAATGTTTTTGCGGTGATAAGATTTTTTTGCAAATGGTGATTTAATGCAATTTTCTCGTTTTATTTTGCCTTGTCTTATCTGCGGAATATTATTATCTGCCAATAATGCTATGGCACAAGATGTTGGTAAGAGTACCCCTATCGTTTTATTACAAGGGTTAGACCGCACCACTGCGCGTACTTCCAGTTTTGAGGTCGCGCGCAATAAAAGCGTGTTTTTCGGACGGTTAGAAATTTACATGCGCTATTGCAAAAAATCCGAACCCACAGAAGTTCCCGATAACACTGCCTTTTTAGAAATTTATGAATATCCGCTAACCAGACGTGGCATTATCGCACAATCCTTGCGCGAGGCTGAGTTGAAGGATATTGCAGAAAATGTGGGCGAGCAAGAGAGATTATCGCGTAAATTAAAGCGCGAAAAATTTATTATCGAGGAATATGGCGCGGAAATCTTGCAAGAAGCGTTTGAGCCGACCCGTGTTTTTTCAGGTTGGATGGTATCGTCAAGCCCGCCACTCAATCCACTGGAACATCCCGTTTATGATGTGTGGGTGAGTAGCTGTTTGCAAAAATAGGGTTGCTTTTACGATAACCCTGACTATAATCAGTTTTTTACGAATCGGTTTTGCGATTTTTATGAAGCGGTTTTTTATGGCGGAGTAGCTCAGTCGGTTAGAGCAGTGGAATCATAATCCATGTGTCGGGGGTTCGAATCCCTCTTCCGCCACCAGCAATCTAGCAAAGCATACCACTCTTTTGTTAATTAACCCCTGCCACACGCACGATTTCAGTATTGAGTAACCTGACACGCACCTTATGAGTATTGAGTAACAGCGGGGGGTTATCAAGACTTGCACCATCGCTAGTGTTAAACACCTCTAAAAACGCACTCCTCTTTTTGTATTGAATATAGCGGTGGGGGGTATGGGGGGCGTCATCGCGTGGCAAATGGCTTTTGCCAGATTTGCCAAAGCGTATGTCGCAAAGCCCCCCATATATTAATGGGAATCGCCGTACCCCCCTTGATAATCCCCCCGCCTTACTCAATACTGGCAGAGGTGCATGTCTCTATAGCGTTTATGGTATCAAGGGGGGTGCGGACGCGCTTCTCGGTCGCGAGGGCAAGCCCGCTCCCTTGCGCGTACCCCCCTTGATAATCCCCCCGCTATTACTCAACATTAACGCTAGCGCAAGTCTTGATACACCAAACCATTATATGATACGATTAACCCATGACCACACCATCGCGTAATAAAACCATCAGCATCACTGATACCGAGCAACAAAAATTGCAAGCAAAATTGCAAACGGATATTAATGTTGCCCATGTCAATGCCGATAGTACCCCAAAGAATCAATTAATATTAGGTGATTTTTTTACCCTTGCGCCCAAATTGCCTAAAAATTTTGTTGATTTGCTGATTTTAGATCCGCCCTATAATCTTGCCAAAAAATTCGGCGATAATGCGTTTAAGCAAATGAGTATCGATGATTATAGCGACTATATTGATAATATTTTACGCTTGCTTATCCCCTGCCTAAAGCCCACTGCCAGCATTTATTTATGCGGTGATTGGTTAAGTTCAACCTCGCTGCATCAGGTGGCAAGCCGTTATTTTCATATCCGCAACCGCATCACATGGCAACGCGAAAAGGGGCGCGGTGCCAAAAGTAACTGGAAAAACGCGCATGAGGATATTTGGTTCTGCACGCAATCGGCTAATTTCACCTTTAATGTGGATTTGGTGAAAACCCGCAAGAAAGTTATCGCGCCCTATCGCGTGGATGGCAAACCAAAAGATTGGCAAGAAACCGAACAGGGTAATTTTCGCGATACCCACCCATCAAATTTCTGGGACGATATAACCGTGCCCTATTGGTCGATGGCAGAAAACACCAACCACCCCACCCAAAAACCTGAGAAATTAATGGCGAAATTGATTCTTGCCAGCAGCCAAAAAGGCGATATGGTGCTTGACCCCTTTATGGGCGTTGGCACATCTTGCGTGGTGGCAAAAAAATTAGAACGCCATTATTTGGGGTTTGAGATTGACCCTTATTATGCCTGCGTAGCACAGAAAAGAATTGACCTAGCACAGAAAAGAATCGATTCGATTGATGATGCTGATGATGCACAACCCACCATACAGGGCTATCATGATGGCGTGTTTTGGGAACGTAATAGCCTAAACAAAAAACTAAAGCGTAAAAATCTTATTGGGATTCAGGATATTATCGGGGTCGAATGATTGCTTAATCAACCGCATCCACGGGATTAAATCGGGATGTTGCTTTTGCAAATAAGCAATCTTACCCATACCGATGCCATGTTCGCCCGTGCAAGTGCCGCCATTTCTAATCGCAATATCGCTGATAGTGCCTACCAATTTTTTAGCGCGGATAATCATCAAATCATCATTGGGAATCATGAGTTGCACATGAAAATTACCATCGCCCATATGCCCCACAATCGGCCCTTGCAAACCGCTTTTTGCCAATTCATCATGCACTTCTAGCAATGTATCTACCAGCCTATCGGGTGGCACACATGAATCGGTAATCATCGCCTGTATGGTATCAGCACTTGCCCCTGACTTACGACTGGCAAAAGCGCGTGCCGCATAAAAGGCATTATGCCTTGCCTGCCATAATATTTTGCGCTCCTGTTCATTATCAGCAATTTTATGATTAAAGCCGTGATTATCCGCAATCAATTGCGCGATAAATTCGCTCTGTTCGGTAACGCTCCGCAAACCGCCACTCACTTCCAAAAAAAGAGTATCTTTTTTATCAAAGCCCGCAAGCCCCGAATAGGCGATAGATGCTTCCATCTGCAACGCATCAAGCAATTCAATGCGCGCCATCATCATGCCCGTTTGCATCAATTCCGATACCAGTTGAGCGGCATCATTAATCTTGTTAAATTGCGCGCTTATCACCACAATATGTTCAGGGATAGGGTGCAGTTTTACCAATAATTCAGTGATAACCCCTAACGTGCCTTCCGCGCCAATAAACAGATGCGTTAAATCGTAACCAGCCGATGATTTGCGCGCCGCTGTACCTGTTTCAATCACCGCGCCATTTGCCATTACCACCTGCATCGCCATTACATTTTGCTTAATCGTGCCATAGCGCACCGCATTTGTGCCCGATGCGCTGGTAGAAGCCATACCACCAATGGTGGCTTGCGAGCCTGGGTCAACCGAAAAAAACAACCCCTTATCGCGCAAAAAATGATTCAGCTGTTGCCGTGTTACGCCCGCTTCAACCCGTGCCGTCATGTTATGTTCAGAAATATTGATAATCTGGTTCATTGCCGATAAATCAAGCGAAATGCCCGCTTCAACTGGCACAACATGCCCTTCTAAAGATGTGCCTGCACCGAATGGGGTGAGTTTGATTTTATTGTCGCGGCAATAATTAACGGTTTTCACCACATCATCTAAACAATCAGCCTTCACCACCGCATCGGCAATTTTGCCGCTTTTGCCATCCTCACCATGCGAGTGACTTTGCCTCGCATTCAAATTATCATCATATTTATCACCCAATAGGGTGCATAATTTTTCCATTACAATCTTCCATTAAAATATCAATCATATCAACCCATATTGTAACAAATATATGATAAAGTAAAATAGCTATTTCATTGCTATGTAAAAAAGACTACAAAATATTATGATTGAGTGGCACGATACCGCAATTTTACTGAACACAACCCGTCATGGCGAATATGGCTTGCGGTTAGAATTATTCTGTGAAAATCATGGCAAGCAGGCAGGCTTTATTAAATATCAAAAATCGCGCCCACAAATTGGCAATATTTATAATTTGCGATGGCGCGCGCGTTTAATTGAGCAATTAGGGCAGTTACGGCTGATTCCGCAACAAGAAATTTTCGCCCATATCGCCTATGATTCAAACCGATTATTATTGATGCAATCACTCACCCATATTTTAGCGCGCGGGCTTGCCGATGCCGATAGCCATCAAACGCTTTATCATAAAAGCGTCGCATTACTGCATCGCCTCATCAGTGATAACGACCCTATCTTGCTATTGGCACATTATATTATATGGGAAAAGGATTTTTTGTTTCATAGCGGTGCTGGTTTGGATTTTTCAATCTGTGCATTAACGGGCGCACGCAAAAATTTACGTTATGTATCGCCACATACGGGCAAGGCGATTACTGCTGATGCTGCCAATGGGCATTCATGGCGAGAAAAATTATTGCTGATGCCACCATTTTTGCAAGATGATTTAATTCTAAATACCCCGCCATCTCCACAGGATTTAGAAGAAGGTTTTGCATTAACGGGCTATTTTTTAAACAAATATTGTCTCTCATTAGGGATTCGTAAATTGCCCGAAATCAGACAAAAAATTCTATCCTCCCTGCCTCATATTATTATGCCTCATATTATTATGCCGCACAAAGAATATCACCACCTGTCATGATGGGTATCGAGACATTATTGCCACTGATTCCAATCTATTTGTTAGGCGGATTATGTGCTGGCTTTTTAAGCGGCTTATTAGGCATTGGCGGAGGCATTATCTATGTGCCGGTTATTCTTTATATTCTATTTTTAGGTGGTTATGATGGTGAATTAACGATGCATATTGCCGTTGGCACATCATTAGCAACCGTTATGGTAAATGCCCTAACCGCCACCTACGCCCATTCCAAACGGGGCGCTGGTATTGATATTAGCATCGTTAAAAAATGGGTGATATTTTTGATGATGGGTAGTATCTCTGGCGGTATTATCATTCGCTACCTATCGGGCGATATGATGAAAATCATTTTTGCAGTGATGCTATTTTATCTGGGTTTGCGCCTTATCTTTAAGAAACAACAAAAGCCGCGCTTTGTGTTGCCCGTGCATAATATCTATTTCCGCACGATATTTGGCTGGTGCATCGGGATGATTGCTTCATTAATCGGTATTGGTGGCAGCGTTTTTATGACCCCCACCTTGATGGCAGGCAAGTTGCCGATTCATAAGGCGATTGCGGTTGCGCCACTTATTAATATTGCAGTGTCATCAGCAGCTTCTGTTGCTTTTATTGTGCAAGGCATTAATGTTGCGGGGCGGCCACCATTTTCATTGGGTTATATTCATCTTACGACTTTGTTATTTTTTATTCCAGCGATTCTGATCAGCGTGCCACAAGGGGCGAATCTTGCCCACCGCTTAAATCCGCAACCACTCAAAAGAATATTTGGTGGCTTCCTAACGCTTGTGAGTGTTAAGGTTGGGTTATCGGCATTTGATATTGGGGTATCGGATTTTATCCAATTATTTTTTTGAAATTTTTGTTGGTTCGGATGTTCCTAATTCATCATTCTCACCACTCAAAATACCCGCAGAAATCACCAGCTTAACCGCTTCTTCCACGCTCATATCTAGCACACGCACATGCTTTTTTGGTATAAATAATAAAAAACCAGAAGTCGGGTTAGGCGTAGTGGGCAGAAAAATACTCACCATCGTATCATCACCCGTGCCATCAGCAATTTTTTTGAAACATTTTTCATTGGTGATAAAGCCAACTGCCCAACAATCTTTGCGTGGATATTCTATCACCACTGGCTTTTTGAAAGCAGTGCTTTGCCCTTGCAAAAAAGTTTGTAAAATTTGCTTGATGGTTTTGTAAAGAATTCGTAACGGGGTGCGATTAATCAGATTTTCTATCCAGCTCACAATTTTATGGCCTAAAAATCCACCCATTAAGCCACCTATCAGAATCAGCGTTACCAATAAAATCACCACCCCGCTGCCCGGCACTTTATCAATAAATGCCGATAGGCTAACCCCCTCAATGCTAGAAGATGGCAATAATGGAATGATTGTATTATCAATGGCATCAATCAGCCATTTCGCCAATGCAAACGTCGTCACCAAAGGCGCGGTTAGCAAAATTCCGGCAATCAACCAATTCCTTAATCTTGCACCTACTGATTTATGATGTGCTGTCATCTTATATTTCCTCTAACTATTACCATGCTTTTATTTTTATTTGGTTAAATCCAAAAAGACTTGCTCTAAATCCGCCTCGCGCGTGCTGATTTCGGTAATCACCGCTTTTTCATTTTGCAATAAAGTGATAATCTCACCCGCAGTGGCAGTTTTTTGTCCGTAAGTTATCACCAATGTTTGCTGATGATTCAACTGTTCTACCTTGAATTTTTGCAAGGCTTCAGGAATTTTTTTAAGTGGTTCGGCAAAGGTAACTTCCAATGATTTGGCATCTACCATTTTGAGAATCGATTTTTTACTCTCGTTAGCAATCACTTTGCCATGATTGATAATCGCAATACGGTCGCACATTTCTTCGGCTTCTTCCAAATAATGAGTGGTCAGCAAAATGGTGGTTTTAAATTTTTGATTAATCTCATAAACATAATCCCATAATTGCTTGCGTAATGTAATATCTACGCCAGCTGTTGGCTCATCAAGCACCAAAATAGCAGGCTCATGCACCATTGCTTTGGCAACCAATAGCCTTCTTTGCATACCGCCCGATAATTTACGCGATGACACATCTGCCTTATCAAGCAAACCGACGGCTTTGAGAATATCACTGGTAATGCGCTGTTTTTTTGGCACACCATAAAGCCCTGATATCATTTCAAGCGATTGACGTGGGGTGAAAAACGGGTCCATATTTAATTCTTGTGGCACAACGCCAATTGATCCGCGTGCATTGCGCGAATCCTTGTCCAAATCATAACCTGCAATACTCACCTTGCCAGAACTTTTGATGGTTAGCCCACCTAATATATTAATTAATGTGGATTTACCCGCACCATTAGGCCCTAACAAACCAAAAATACTGCCATAGGGAATATTAAGATTGATATCCTTTAAAGCATGCACAGCTTTCTTATTGCCTGATTGATAAGTTTTATTGAGCCCTGAAATGGTGATAATATTTTCTTCGGTAAATTCGTTTGACACTTAAACCACACCTTTTTGATAAAAACACTGATTAATGTTACAATATCTTATAGCCTATTTGAATGATTTACGCTATATCTATCGTGGGTTTATCGCAAAAATAATCTAAAGGTTTTGATGCAAAAATTTAACATAAAGGTTTAATAATGGCAGATATTGAAAAAAATGAAATTATTATCAGTGATAGCAAACAAGTAATGTGCGAGGGGAACCGTCAAGCAAGTGGGCATCCGCGCGTTTATCTAAAAATGGACGATAGCGGTAAGGTAACCTGCCCCTATTGTTCGCGCATTTTTCAATTAAAATCTCAAGATTGATGCTTCGGGATTGATGCTAATGCGCTATCTTTATCTTAGCCCTCACACAAATAATCAGCAGAATCATCATGGTGATGTGATGCTGTTTTTGCATGGCTATGGCAGTAATTGTTACGATTTTTTAGATATTGCCCGCAATTTACGCCCTTTATTCCCTAACACTGCTTTTATGTTGCTTGATGCACCAGAAGCGATTGAAGGCAATCAATCGCCTAGTGATGATTCGTTTCAATGGTTTTCACTGGCTGATTATGATGCGACAAGCCCCGATATTGTCAAAAAAATTGCGATTGTGCAAAATGGCGTCACAAAAGCAGTACCACCATTACAAAATTTTATTGATATAACCGTCACCCAAAAATATGGCTATCAGCCAAGTGATATTATTTTATTTGGCTTTTCGCAAGGGGCGATGATGGTGTTGGATGCTGGTTTACGTAAAAACTATAAAGGCGTTATTGCTTGTGCGGGTATGCTTGCCTTTGCTGATGATTTTGCCAATCATTACACAACAGACACTCCTGTTTTATTGTGTCATGGCAAATTGGATGATGTTGTGCCAGTGCAAGCATCTGAATATGCTTATATGGTTTTGCAGCAACAAAAGGTAAATATTACGCTGTGCCTATCCGACCATGCTGCTCATCATTTGGATAATGACATATTGCAAGCCATTATCGGCTTTATGCGTAACGAAATATAAAGGGATAAATCATGGCAATTTTTCAACGCAGTGAACGCGGCAATCAAGATATGCGTCCAATCACATTGATTCGCGATATTTCAAATCATGCCGAAGGCAGTTGCGAGATTCATTGTGGCAACACCGTTATTCGTTGCACTGCCAGTGCCGAAAACCGCTTACCGCCTTTTTTACGTGGCAAGAATCAAGGTTGGCTCACCGCAGAATATGCAATGTTGCCCCGTGCCACCCATCAGCGCACCGACCGCAAATCGATGCTAGAAAGCGGGCGCACCAAAGAAATTCAGCGTCTTATCGGGCGTGCCTTGCGTAGTGCCTGTGATGTTAATGCTTTTCCCGAATGGCAAATCCGTATTGATTGCGATGTGATAGAAGCCGATGGCGGCACACGCACCGCTGCCATCAATGGTGCTTTTGTGGCAATGGCACTATGTTTTGAAAAAATGATGGAACGAAAACAGATTAAAAAATGGCCGTTGCGCTATTATATTGCGGCAATTTCATGTGGCATTATCGATGATGAGGTGCGATTGGATTTAGAATATGAAGAAGATGTTATCGCCCAAACTGACGCCAATTTTGTGCTTAATGATGAGCAAAAATTAATTGAAATCCAAAGCACAGCTGAGCAAGACCCTTTTGATGTGACGCAATTACAGACCATGCTAACACTCTCGCAACAAGCCTCTGATACAATCATTACGCTACAAAAACAATGTTTGGATATAAATAAATTTTAACTAATCACTGCAATAATTCAGAAAAAGTTTGTATATTAAATCATTTATGTTGTATAATACCCTACAAATGGCTTGGTTTTTGCTCTTTGTATTTTGCATTAAACTTGTTATTCATAAACATGATATTAAATTTGTTGTTATTGATTTGATATATAAAGATTTTATTAGGGATGTAATTACCGACAATGCTTAAAGACGACATAAAAAACATGTCTATTGCGAACAAATTTCAAATTGTTGCGCTAGGTTTTGTGATAATTTCAACTGCCATTCTGTGGTTTATCGTAGATTATGGTGCTGGGCGCAATGCCCGCGAAGCTGCCCGCGAAACATTAGGCGTTATTGCTGACGAACGTTTGCTTTTATTCCATAATTATCTGCATCAAACAGAAAAGCATCTTAAAAATATGACGCGTGACAATCCCAGTATTGTCACCCTTGCTGCTTTGAAACAAAACAGCCCGCTTACCGAAATAGAAATTCTCAGCTACACTGAAAACAACATTTTACCACGTGACCAGCGTGAAAAACTCAACATTTCAAACAATATTTTCTCTACCTATAACATTACACATGGCTCGCAACATCCTTTTATCACAAGGCTTTTTAGATTGGGTGATTATGATGATTTAATCGTGATTAATCTGCAGGGCGATATTATTTATACCGTTAAAAAATACGAAGATTTCGGTAAAAATGTGTTAACAGATGAGCAATTGAAATCCACTGGGCTTGCCCAAATTTTCAAGCAATCCCTTGAAACATTAGATAGTAGCGTTCCTTTATTACATGATTTCGAAGCCTATCCTTACAGCCAAACTGGCGAAGCTGCCTTTATGGCATTATCTATTTTTAATAACATCGCAGATGCACAAAGCCGTACACCCATTGCTATTGGCATTATTAAAATTGATTCTTCATTGCTTGGGGAGATAGGCAATAAAGTCCATTTAGATACCTCAAAAAAAATATTCCTTTATAATAGGAGTGAAAATAAAATATATGAAGCAACAGATGAGGATTTTATAACAGAAAATAGCGATAATAAGAATGGCAATGCGATATCAGCCAAAGCTTCAGCAGAAATGTTGAGAAACAAACAAGATGAAGCTGATGCTATTATGCAACAAACATCGTTTATTGATACTAAAACTTTATCTAATATTACCAACTTTTTTACATTTCTTGGTCAAGAATATCAAATTATTACAGTAACCGATGAAGAAACCGTGCTTGCACCATTCCGTGCATTACAAGGCGTTATGATTATAACAGTGATGGTGATTCTATTTGTGATGTTCATGCTAACCAGAGTAGCATCAGCAACCATTACAGGTCCTATTCGCTATGTTACCGAATCGATGAAAAAATTGGCAAGCGGTGATACTGATATTAAATTACAAAATGATATCACCAAAAATGAAATCGGTGAAATGGTAAAAGCAGTAAGCATTTTTCAAGAAAGCATGATTAATACAATCTCTTTGGAAAAAGAAAAAGATGACAGATTACTGCAAGAAAATGAGCAAAGTGAGTTTATTAAAGAACTGATTAATGAATTTAGCGAAAAAATGTCAGGCTTGTTAGAAGAAGCCAATAATGCCGTAGAAAATATGGAAGAATCGAATCAAATCGTGCGGCAAGCCGTCACCGAAGCAAAAGATTTTTCAAGCGAGATTGCCAATGCCACTGGTAATGCCAATAGCAATGTGCAAACGATGGCGTCAGCAACAACCCAGATGAGCTCATCTATTTCTGGCATTGCTGAAAATATGCAAAGATCGATTCAGGCGATTCAATCTGCTCATAAAACCACACAAGAAACGGATGTGATTGTTAAAAACATGTCTGATTTATCAAACCAAATTGGCGAAATCGTGTCACTGATTAATGATATTGCCAATCAAACCAATCTGTTGGCGCTTAACGCCACCATCGAAGCAGCACGTGCAGGCGAAGCAGGTAAAGGCTTTGCTGTGGTTGCGAACGAGGTGAAAAACCTTGCCAGCCAAACCACCAATGCAACCGAAGAAATTTCTAGTCAAATTGGTAATATTCGTGATATTTCAAGTAAAGCAGTTGAAGCAATCATCAGCATTCAAGGTGAAATCAACCATGTCAGCGAAATGATGACAGCGGTCAGCGCATCAATGGAAGAACAAGCCGCAAGCGCGCAAGAAATCAATCAAGCGGGCGTACATGCGTCGGCTGAAACAACACTTGCCAATCAAAAAGTAGGGCAGGTAAATGAACGGGTGGTTGATAGTTTCAATCAATCCGAAATTATGTCGGCTTCGGTGAATAATACGGCAAAAACCATTACTTCCTTGCGTGACGCCATTCAGGATTTCTTGGGCAATCTTAAAACTTAAAAAGTGCCTTTTATTACCCCTTATCGCAAACTGATTATTGCCAGCCATAATGATGGCAAGGTAATAGAAATTGCCGCATTATTGCGCGATTTTAACGATGATATTATATCAGCCAAACAGCTCAATATTGTAGAGCCCGAAGAAACTGCCACTGATTTTGCTGGCAATGCCCGCCTAAAAGCCGAACATTGTATGCAAGCAGGTGGTTTTCCTGCATTGGCTGATGATTCGGGATTATCAATTGATGCGCTTGATGGTGCGCCCGGTATTTATTCGGCACGTTTCGCCCAACAACATGGCGGATTTACTGACGCATTTAGCCATCTTGCTAAAATATTAGCCGATAAAAAAAATCTAAACGCGCATTTTACCTGTGCGCTGGCGTTGGCTGTGCCCAATATGGAAACCAAAATTTTTGAAAGCCATGTGCATGGTAGCCTATGTTTTCCACCGCGTGGCATTCATGGTTTTGGCTATGACCCAATTTTTATCGCCAATGGTTGTAAAACCACATTTGGCGAAATGTTGCCTGCCCAAAAACATGCTATCAGCCACCGTTTCAATGCTTTTCAAAAATTACAAACATTCTTACATGCAAAAATTTAGCCTTTATATCCATTTTCCCTATTGTGAAAAAAAATGCCCCTATTGCGATTTTAATTCGCATGTTGCCACCCGCCCTTTTCAGCAACAACCATTTTTGCAAGCCTATCTTAACGAGCTTGATTGGTTCAAAAATAACACCGATTACCACGCAGTAAATAGCATTTTTTTCGGTGGTGGCACGCCATCTTTGATGCCACCCCGCCTTATTGATGATTTGCTACACGCTATCGGGCAATATTGGCAGGTTGATAAAAATTGCGAAATCACATTAGAAGCCAACCCCTCATCGGTTGAAGTGGCGCGTTTAAAAGATTTTCATGCAAGCGGTGTCAACCGCCTATCGCTAGGGGTGCAATCATTTAATGATTCTAAATTGCGATTTTTGGGGCGTGTGCATGATGCAAAAGCCGCGCATCAAGCGTTGCAACATGCCATAAAAATCTTTGATAATTTTTCATTCGACCTCATCTATGCCTGCAAAGACGAGCTTTTGAGCGATTGGCGCGATGAATTGCAACAAGCCCTTGCTTATCACCCGCCACATCTTTCCTGCTACCAGCTGACCATCGAGCCCAACACGCATTTTGCCAAAATGGCACAGCGCAAGCAATTAGAACTGCCCGATAATGCTGATTTTATCAAACATAATATCGACCATTTGGCCGCCCATGATTTGCCTGCCTATGAAATTTCTAATCATGCCAAACAAGATTCTATCTGTAAACATAATTTGAATTATTGGCGGGGTGGCGATTATGCTGGTATTGGACCTGGTGCCCATAGTAGAATCACATTAAATGGCGCACGCCACCATGCCGAAACCATCAAAAATCCTGATAAATGGCTGGCAACATTAGCTAAAAACCCGCACGCTTTTGCTGAATTAACCGCCTTAAAACCCGATGATAATGCACTAGAAAAATTGCTGATGGGGTTGCGATTAATCGCTGGCATCACATTATCAAACACCGAATTTTCGTTGGTTGTTGACCCCGATGCCTTGCATGATTATGCCACTTATATCACCCATCAGCAGGTCGATAATCAGCACCATCTTTGCCTAACAAATAAAGGTGTGTTTTTTCTAGATTCACTTCTGCCACTTATAACAAAACCATGATTTTGCAAAAGCGTGATGCAGTTACGAAATCCACGAATCTGCCATGTCGCCTTTGCGTTTAGCAATAAAATCTTGCAAAGCTTTATCTTTTGTCTCATCAAGTGGTGGCGCTTGATATTCTGATAGCATTTTTTGCCACATGAAGGTTGCGCGCTCGCTTGCCGATTTGCTACCATTATCTTTCCATGTTTCGAACGCATCATAATCAGCGGCTTTTGAGGCATAATAAGCGGTACGGAAATTATTTTGGGTATGGGTTGTGCCTAAAAAATGCGAACCCGGTCCTGCTTCTTGATAAACATCGACTGCCAGAGAATTATCATCTAATTCCTGTCCGCGCAAAAGCCGTGCAACAATCATATTCATTTCGGCATCCATCACGAATTTTTCAAATGATGCCACCAATCCGCCTTCTAACCAGCCCGCTGTGTGCATCACAAAATTAGACCCCGCCAATGCCGATGCCATCAAGGTCGCCGTCATTTCATAAGCCGCTTGGGCATCGGGCATTTTAGAGCCATTTAACCCCGCCGCAGTCCGAACTGGTAAATTTAATTTTCTGCCGATATTCACCGCGCCATTGACTGCCAGAAAATCTTCGGCTGTGCCAAAGGTTGGCGCACCCGTTTGCATCGACATAGATGTGAGGAATACGCCAAATAACGCAGGCGCACCAGGGCGCGCAAGCTGGGTGAGGGCAAGCCCAACAAGATTTTCAGCATAGGCTTGTGCCAATGCGGCGGGCACGGTAATCGGGCTCATCGCGCCCATCAAAATAAACGGGCTAATAATGCAAGCCTGATTATTTTTGGCATAGGTCAACATTGAATCAATCATCGTGCCATCCCATGCCAATGGCGAATTGGCATTAATCAAACTGACCATCACGCAATTATTATTAACAAATTCATCACCAAACACGATTTTTGCCATATCAATACTATCTTGCGCCCGTGTGCCTGCCGTTACCGACCCCATAAAAGGCTTATCGGAATAGCGCAAATGGGCGTAAATCATATCCAAATGCCTTTTATTCACTGGAATATCGCATGGTTCGCAGATTGTGCCACCAGAATGATGCAAGCCCGGTGATAAATAGGCTAGCTTAACCAAATCTTGAAAGTCTTGAATCGTGCCATAGCGTCTTTCTTCATCGCCACGCCGCACAAAGGGTGAGCCATAATTGGGCGAAAGCACCGTATTATTGCCACCAAGCACGATATTTCTTTCGGGGTTTCTGGCATGTTGGGTAAATTCTGATGGTGCTGTTTGAATAATTTCGCGCAACACACCGCCATTTATTCTCACCCTACCGCCATCAATTTTTGCGCCAACACTGGCAAATAACTCTAATGCTTCTTCATTATCGGTAATATTCACGCCAATTTGTTCAACAATTTCTTCACCACGCGCCATGATTCTATCAATCTGCGCGTCATTCCATGCCTGAAAAATATTAATGCCACGTTTAATATAAGCGGGCTCTGGCGTAGCATTCACCTTTACCGCATCACTATGACCGCGCCTGCCACCCGAACGTCTTCTTCCCTCACTCATGATACTATCCCCCTTAAATTAACAAACAAAAGAATATTATAATATGAATCAGCGTAAATAATAGTGAAAAGACGGCATGAAGCAAATGAAAAGCGTCAAATTAGCCACAAAACCGAAAAATACTTGTTATTTTCAAACATTATCCTATATATATATAGGTATAGCATATCGGAGAAAAAATATGAAAAAATTTACATATCACCCGATAATCACTCTGATTATCGCACTCTTGTTTTTTTGCATGGCATTTGTTTTTAGCGCAAACCATAAAATTGCCTATGCCGCTAATCCGCCAGCAGAAGGTTTCGCCGATATTGTTGAAAAATTATTGCCGTCAGTTGTTAATATTCAAACCACTGCCACCATCAACAAAAATGAGAGTGAATTTGAAAATTTACCTAAAAATCTGCCTTTTTCAGAAGAATTTTGGAAAAAATTTCGCGAACAAATGCCACGACAAGCCGAAGCGCAAGGGTCTGGTTTTGTGATTGATGCCAAAAAAGGATTTATTGTTACCAATAATCATGTGGTAGAAAATGCTGTTAATATTCGCGTTTTATTTCAAAATGAAAAAGAAGTTGAGGCAGAATTGGTTGGGCGCGACCCAAAAACTGATTTAGCCTTGTTAAAAATTAAACCTTTTCAGGGGCTAAAAGCCATTGAATGGGCGGATTCTGATAAGGCGCGCGTTGGCGATTGGGTGATTGCAATTGGCAATCCGTTAGGGCTTGGTGGCACAGTGACTGCTGGCATTATATCAGCAAGGGGGCGTGATATTCGCTCTGGCCCTTATGATGATTATATCCAAACCGATGCCTCTATCAATCGTGGCAATTCAGGGGGGCCGTTATTTGATATTAATGGTAAAGTTCTTGGCATTAATACTGCAATTTATTCGGGCAGTGGTGGTTCAATCGGCATTGCATTTTCTATCCCCAGCAATCTGGCGCGCAATGTGATTGCACAGTTGGCGCAATATGGCGAAACCAAACGCGGCTGGCTAGGCGTGTTTATTCAAGAAGTAACGCCCGAAATTGCACAAGGGTTAGACCTTAAAAAAGCTGAAGGTGCATTGGTGAGTTCGGTGCAAGATAATTCACCCGCTGGTAAAGCAGGGCTTGAGGTGGGCGATGTGATTGTTGAATTTGACGGTAAAAAAGTTGACACACAGCGCACTTTACCGCGCATTGTTGCCGCCACAGAACCCAATAAAACCGTAACTGTGAGAATTATCCGCAATGGCAAAACCATCACTAAAAAAGTAACCATCGGCAGGTTAGAGACGGTGCAAGATGATAGGCTTGCCCAAACGCCATTGCAACAAAAACCATCTGAAAAATCAAAAGGCACATCATTAAAAGAATTAAACATCAAAGTGGCACAGCTGAATGATGAAACCCGCGCACAATTCAACATCACTTCTTCGGTGAAAAGTGGCTTGATTGTGCTTGAGCTTATTAATAATGAGAATGCAACAAGGAATAGTTTCTTCCCCGGCATGGTGGTCACGCAGATTAATCGCGAGAATGTTACATCGGTGAACAGAGCGCGTAAAGTGATTGCTGATGCGTTGAAACAAGGCAAAAATTCGGTATTGGTGCGTATCTATCTGCCCAGTGGCGAGGCAACTTTTATCGGCGCCAAATTACACAAATAATTGTGACATAAATAAGTGGTAAATAAATGCTACAAAAGTAATTATTATTGTCCAGAAGCATCATCTGATGCAATCAGCACCTGCAACATGCGGCTAACATAAGAAACTCTGGTAGAAAGATAAATCACCATCATTCGATGCAATGCCAACATTAATTGTGGGTCATCACCAGCGATTTTTGCTAGAGCCTGCCTATCAAGCACCATCACCACCGTTTGTTCAAGTGCAACAACATTAACATTGTGTCTAATGCCTAAATAAAAGCCTAACTCGCCAATTAATGCGCCCTCTTTTAATTTTCGCAAATGCACCCGTTCATGATTAGGCACTTCTAAACTGACATCCATCGACCCGCTTTTGATAATGTAAATCTTATCAGCACTTACATATTGCTGTGCAATATTCTCACCTTCTTGCAATACTTCCTCTGTGGTATAATTAAGCAATTTTGTATAGGAATCCTCATCACCTAGCCTATCTGATAGCCATGTTTCAAAATCAAACTTTATAATTGCTTCATCAATATTACCGATAGTGCTGAGCAAATCATCTTCGCACCATTCCAAAGAAACATCTAATGTTGGCATAATTTTAATATTAAGTTTCCGCCTTAAATCAAAAAAGCCAACACGCTTAAATAAATCTGCATGATTGTGGTGCAATCCGCATACCACAATCACAACATCATGATGTTCCGCAACTTCGAATAAGCCGTGCATTTGGTCAAGCACTGTTACATCTATGTTACGCACTGTTGAAAAATCAAGCAAAATATAGCCAAGTGGATTTTGCCGATGGTCGTTGGCGCGCCCAACCACCATATGAGTGATTTCATACATCATACCATAAACAAGTGTTGCTTCCATCTGAATGATTAATATCGAATCACCATAAGAATCCAACAATTTAACGATTTGTGGCAAACGTTCGGTAGAAGAATGATAAACCTTGCCACTTAACACCCGCTTGATACCGCTGATGCGCGAATGGGTAAGCATAAACACCACCGCACCCGATAGGATACCAAAAATAAGACCCGCATTATAGCCAAGAAAAAACGTGAAAATAAGGGCAATGACAATCAGCACATATTCCATAAAATCCAAATTACGGATACCGCGAATAAGCCATTTAATAAAATAGAGTGACGCAAAGCAAATAAGGGTGGCAGCCACCATCGGCATGGGAATCAGCTGAATATATGGCAATGCAAAAAATGCAACCAAACAACATACAATACCCGCCGCAATACCTGCTGAACGACGCCTACCGCCAAGTTGGTTGGAAAATGTTGTGGCTGTAGAACTATGATGCACTGAAAAACCGCTGGTGAGCGCAGATATAAATGAGCTAAACGAAACCGCAGTGATTTCTCTGGCAGGATGCGTGTAGGCTTCTACCGATTCTTCCAACCGACGATTTACCTCAAGTGAATTAATCAATAAAACAATACAAATCACCACAATGTCAGAGATATAATCACGTAACCCACCAAAATTAAAATTCACCACATTGTTAATGGTGATTTTAGAAACTGCGAAACTGGTAATATCAGTATCACCGATTGGCAACAACCAACCAGCATCAACCATATCTTGAAAATCCATCCCCATAAAGCCGCGTCCCCACAGATAAAATCCTGCCAATACCGCAACCAACAATAAAGGCAACACAATATGCGAGCGGAACAAACTCATAATGATACTCATTAAAACGCCAACCCCAACAGCAAATTGCACACGAATATCGTTAAATATCTCAATAGAAAAATTTTGTACAAAACTTGGCCAACTAATGATTAAATCACCCGTTAAAATTGAAAATGCCATCAGTACCATCATCATCGCAATCACCACTTGAATCGTGGCAAAAATAACTTCAGGCGCAAACGCAAAAATACGACTTAACTTAAAAATTCCAACCAAGAAATACATCGCCGATACCGACATGCCAACCACTGCCATGCTCAATAAAATGCCAGAATATTCAACCGATAATCCCGTATAAGTGATTGCTTGTTCGCTTATTAGCTTATAAATAAACAACCCCATCAACACCGCATTGGTGGTGCTAACCGAAGCTGAAACGCCGGGGAAGCCACTTAAAATTGCAATCGGCAGAGTTGCAAAAAAAGTGGTGAGTAAAATGATGAACATGCCTTGATAAAATAAATTATTAACATCATAAAAAAATGCCAATACCGCTACCATCATGCTCATATAAACGGTTAAAATGCCACTTAAACTGCCCGGTATTGCAGTAAAAATGGTAATCAATAATTCACGCGTAAAATTGCCTGACTTGCCTTTTCTGCGGGGCGTTCCACCAAAATTGCTAAAATCACTGCTTGCTGATAGCCCAGCAAGGGGGTCGGACACGATTTTTCCCTGACCACCAAGATTTTGACCACCAAGATTTTGACCGCCACCACCTTGCCTGCCTTGTCCTTCAAACTGAATGTCGCCCTGAATGTTACTTTGCGCCACTTAAACTAACCTTTTGAATATTCAATGATTATCTTCTAATAAGCAAATATAATACCTTTTTTAATGAACTGCAAAATTTATCGTCATTATCAGTAAATTTCAATGGTTTAATGCTTGCGAATAAGCTTGTTTCATGTTACAAATAATGTTTATATAATCTTGATAGGTAGCTGGTAATCATATCTCCAGTATCTTTATATTCAGGATAAATTTAACAAAGGTGGATATTAATGGCACGTGTAACAGTAGAAGATTGTGTTGATAAGGTAAGCAACTGGTTTGAGTTGGTGATGCTTGCGGCACAAAGAAGTCGCGCTCTTGCAAATGGCGCCCGCCCCACGATCGAAGAACAGCGTGATAAACCGACCGTGTTGGCGTTACGTGAAATCGCGGCGGGCACCGTTAGCCCCGATGATTTGCGCGAAGCTTTGGTGCGTTCTATGCAAAAAGTTGTTGAGAGCGAACGCGTGGACGAGGCTATTCGTGTTTTTATGGCTGAAGAAGGCAATGATGAAAAAGGGCATTTTGATGATATGTCAATGCGGTTTGAGAATGAAAATTTTTTCAGTGATGTTGCCGAAACGCCGAAACCTTTAGAGAATAGTGACAATCTTTCTTAAAAGGACATCAATTAAATGCTTGTGGATGGGTTAAGCATAAAACGAATAGACAAAATAAAACAATATAATCCAAACACTGATATTGATAAAATCAATCGCGCTTTCGACATGGCATATCAGGCGCATCGCAAGCAAAAGCGTGCTGATGGTTCGCCCTATATCACACATCCGATTGCAGTTGCTGATATTTTAATTTCAAAAAATTTAGATGATTTTTCTATTATTGCCGCCCTATTGCATGACACGATAGAAGATACCACTATCAGCGCACAAGATATTAGCAAAGAGTTTGGCGATGAAGTCATGCGGCTGGTAGAAGGCATTACAAAATTATCCAATTTCGGCTTCATTAGTTCAGAAGCCAAACAAGCGGAAAATTTTCGTAGATTATTGCTTGCCACCTCAAAAGATATTCGTGTGTTGCTCATTAAACTTGCCGATAGGCTGCATAATATGCGAACCATTCAATATCTTAAAGTTGAAAGTCAGAAACGCATCGCATTTGAAACGTCAGAAATTTACGTGCCATTGGCGGAAAGAATAGGTTTGCGCGATTGGAAAGAAGAGTTGGAAGATATCTCATTTAGCATCATCCAGCCACGCCCGCACAGCTCGATTGTTAAGCGTTTGCAAAGCCTATCCATCGAGCAAGAAACAATCAATACAATTATCAATATGTTGCATGATTTATTCAAAAAACATCAACTAGAGGTAAGAATATCGGGACGCCAAAAAACGCCCGCCTCTATCTGGCGCAAATTACAACAAAAAAAGCGTTTTAACAAACTTTCTGATATTGTTGCCTTTCGAATCATCACCGATAATATCGCACAATGCTATCAGGTTTTGGGCGTTATTCACGAAACTTTTCAGATGCTACCGGGTGGCTTTAAGGATTATATTTCACTGCCGAAAAGCAACGGCTATCGCTCACTCCATACTTTAATTGCGCTGCCCACTGGTCAGCAAATCGAGGTGCAAATTCGTAACCAAGAGATGCATTATCAAGCCAAATATGGCGTTGCCGCCCATTGGCAATATAAACAGCAAGCACCCGTTGATATGAATCAAGAGGGCAGAAAATATCAATGGATTCGCAGCTTGTTGGATATTTTAGAAAATGCCTCAACCCCAGAAGATTTTTTAGCCCATACCAAGATGGATTTATTCAATTCGCATGTTTTTGTGTTCTCACCCAAAGGTGAGATTCGTGATTTACCATATGGTGCAACCGTGATTGATTATGCCTATCATGTGCATTCAGATGTTGGCAATCATTGTAAAACCGCACGCATTAACGGGCATCTTGTGCCAATTAAAACCCGTTTACGAAATGGCAATCAGGTGGAAATTATTACCTCTAAAAAACAATTTCCGACCATTGATTGGCTTAAATATGCCAAAACTGGTAAGGCACATACCAATATTAGACGCTATTTACGCCATGCAAATCATGAAGAATATATCATCAAAGGCAAACAATTATTAAATACCAGTTTTAAGCAAGCTGGCTTTGTGTTTAGGGAAAAACAACTCAAAAAATGTCTGACAGATTTTGGACAAACCAGTATCAATAACATGCTTGGCTTGGTTGGACATGGCGATATTCAACCCAATGATGTGCTTTATGCGCTGGTGCCTGATGCCCGCCCCAAGCCACAAATAAAAGACAATATTAAATCCTACCCACGTAGAAATAACGATTGTGCAGTGGCGGGCATCGATAAAGATATACCGCTAAAATTTGCCCGTTGTTGTCGCCCATTACCAAATGACCCGATTATTGGGCGCGTGCATTCTGGGCGTGGCATTACTGTGCATCATGCAAATTGCCGTGATATTGCTCATCTATTTGTAGAAGGCGAAGAACATCATGACGAGCATATTATGCCATTAAAATGGCGTAACAACATCGAGAATACTTATTTTATCGGCAGATGCCATCTGAATGTTGATAATAAACCCAATGTATTGGCAGAAATCACCTCATCGGTTGGCAAGCAAAATATCAATATCACCAATTTTATGAGCCATAAGCGTAATAAAGATTTCTGCCAATGTATCATCGATGTGGAAATCAAAAATTCTGAACAGCTTGATAATCTTGTCCACTCCCTCCAAAATTTATCGGTGGTGCATCACATTATCCGTGTATAATTAATTGATACGCACAGATATTATCATAAATAAAATAGACATCTTACCCTTGTTTATATTATTATTCGATAATAATTATAACATAAAACAATTTATTGTAATGGTGGCTTATTAAAAACACATGTTAGGTAGAAGAAAAAAACAATCTTTCTTGATTAAAATACGAAGGTTTTTGCTGCCAAGCTCTTTACGTAACTTAAAGCGCAATTTCATGTATCATTGGCATTTACTGAATCGCATCAAAGGTTCTACCCGCCAAATCGCAATGGGCTGTGCCATCGGTGCTGCCATTTCCATGACGCCACTGATTGGCACACATATTATTTTAGGTGGCATATTAGCCCTTATCACCCGTAGCTCGATTGTTGCAATGACGATTACATCAGTGATATTTGGCAATCCTTGGACATTTCCGTTTATCTTTTGGGTCAATTATCGTATCGGTAGCCTATTCGTTGATGTCAACGATCTTAGCCAAGATAAAGCCAGTTTGTTAAGATATATTTCTGATTTATTATATAATGGCTATTATATGATGTTCAATAAAATTCCCGTAATGGATTTTTTAGTGATATTGCGTGATTTTATTTTTTATCTATTCCCTTTTTTAATAGGGTCTATTCCGCTGGCACTTTTCGTGTTTCTTGTGGTATTCTACGCCACTGAAGAGGCAATTGTTGTTTATCATGATAATAAATTAAAACGAAAACGGATAGAGCATAAAAAGAAGATACAAAATGACTAAAACGATAAGGTTAGGCATTAATTTAGACCATATTGCCACATTGCGTAATGCGCGTGGCGAGATCTATCCCAACCCTTTGCGTGGTGCAAAAATTGCAAAAGAAGCAGGTGCTGATAATATTACCTTACATTTGCGTGAAGACCGCCGCCATATCATTGATGCTGATGTGCTGACCTATCGGCAACATATCACGCTACCGCTTAATCTTGAAATGGCAGCCACCCCTGAAATGCAACAAATCGCGCTTAAGGTAAAACCGCATACAGTTAGCCTTGTGCCAGAAAAACGCGAAGAGCGCACCACTGAAGGCGGCTTAAATATTCTCCATCAACAAGAGAGTTTGCGTGACTTTATTGCGCCGCTAAAGCAAGAAAATATTAAAATCGCGTTTTTCATCGAACCTGATAAATTGCAAATCGATGCCGCCAAAGAAATTGGCGCAGATGCAATTGAATTACATACTGGTCGCTATGCACAATTAAAAGGTGAAGCGCAACAAAAAGAGCTTGACACTCTTACCGATGCCGCCAAGCACAGTAAGCAAATCGGCTTAAATTGTCATGCGGGGCATGGCTTAACTTTTGATAATGTCTCAGCAATTGCTGCCATTATGGCGATTGAAGAATTAAATATCGGGCATTTTATCATTAGCGAAGCGGTTTTTATCTCTTTAGAACATGCCATCAAAAAAATGAAGCAATTAATGAATCAAGCGCGACAAAGGTGAATCGATGATTCTAGGGGTCGGCACTGATTTATGCCATTTGGCGCGAATCGCACAAAGCCATCAGCGTTTTGGAACGCGTTTCTTAAACCGCATCTATACCGATTATGAGCGCGAAATTTTGCAAAGCCGTTCACAACAACGTTTCATCAACCGACTGGCAATGTTTTGGGCAGCAAAAGAAGCTTGCATGAAAGCCATCGGCACGGGTATGCGACAAGGCGTTACTTTCAGGCAAATTGAAGTGAGGCATCAAAAAACAGGACAGCCCTATCTGATGGTGAGTGGCGCAACATTAACCCATGCCAAACGCCTCACCCCACAAGGCATGGATTTTATTTTTCACGTTAGCCTTACTGATGAATGGATTGGTAATGATGCAAATACGCATCATCAAGCACGCAATAATTTAGATTATGTCGCCCATGCGATGGTGATTTTAGAGGCGCGCCCTATTGATTAATCCTGACTGAGTTTACCCTTAACCCAACCACAAAGCGCGATAAAATCTTGCACCGCAATCGATTCGGGACGTAAATTGCCATCAACAGGTGCATCATGCCATGCATCAATCGCAATGCCGTGCGCGCGTAACACTGTTTGAATTTTCTTACGCCTTTGGGCAAATAAAATTGAGGTAACATGTTGCAACATTTTATAATCCAAATCTGGCAAATCACGCATGGTGAATTTTATCACGGACGAGGCGATTTTTGGCGCAGGACGAAACGCGCCCGGTGGTAGCACCATCACAGTTTTAATGTCGGCACGCGCTTGCGCCAACACCGAAAGTCTGCCATATTCTCCTGAAAATGGACGCGCTACCAAGCGACACCCTACCTCGCGCTGAAACATCAACACCATTTCAGATAAAAGTTCGGCATGTTGCAAAAACCGATTCAATAAAAATGTGCCGACATTATATGGCAAATTAGCGATGATGATGCGCGGCTGTGTGCCAATATTAATATCAAAATCACGGGCATCTTGTGTGATAATTTGCAATCGCCCAGCCGATAATTTCTGTAAGGAAACTAATTTTTCTGCCAATATTTTATCTTTTTCTATGGCGTAAACGCGCCCTACGCCCTTTGCCAATCTACCCTTTGTCAATGCCCCCTGTGTCAATGCCATTTGTGCCAAAATAGCGGCTGTTAATCCGCCTAACCCTGGTCCAATTTCTAACACCGTGTTTGCCGATTCAATCTTTGCGCTTTGCGCTATTTTTTGCAAAATCGCAAAATCATAAATAAAATGTTGCCCTAAATTTTTATTGGCATAATGCGTTTTATCATCAGCAAATGTCTGCCATTGCTGATGATACCATGCCTGATAATCAATCATACGCTACCAGCCACGCTCGCCATTTTCAATGATGCCAACATACTGGCAGGCGAGGCGGTAAGATTATCGGCAATATCAAATGCTGTGCCATGATCAGGTGAGGTACGGATAAAATCAAGCCCTAAAGTAATATTAACACCACCCGCCATATCCAATGCTTTCACCGCTATTAAGGCTTGGTCATGATAACATGCCAGTGCCACATCGTAATGTTGCCGCATTTCAGGCGAGAACAGACTATCACCTGCAAAAGGCCCCCGAATATCAATATTTTGCGCGCGCAATATTTGAAGCGCAGGGATAATAATTTTTTGCTCTTCATCACCTAACATGCCGCCCTCACCCGCATGGGGGTTTAGCCCCGCCATCGCCAGAATCGGTTGTTCAATCGCAAAATATTGCTGTAAAGCGCGATGGGTAATTTTAGCTTGTGTGATAATCACATCAGGCGTTAGCATTTGTGGCACAATTTTCAGCGGGATATGCACCGTTAATGGCACGGCTTTCACATATTGATTGGCAAGCATCATTACCACTTGGCTTTTACCATTCAAATGCGCCAGATAATCGGTATGTCCCGAAAATTGAAAGCCCGCCTGCTGGCAAATCTCTTTGGCAATCGGTGCCGTTACCAATGCAGTTGCATCGCCATGATTGATATGTTCTACAGCTTTTTTTATCAGCAAATAGGTGTTTTTACCATTTCCAACATTGGGCGTGCCACGCATTATCTTGGCAGGAAATACCTGCAAATCTAGCTTGCTTAAATCCAGCACTGGCAATCCTTGTGCAAAAGCTGCTTCGGTTTGTTGTGGGTTTTCTATCGGCACAATATCAAGCGGAAAATTTAGCGATTGTGCCAATGCGTTAAAATAAGCCACATCGCCCAGCACATAAAAAGGAGTAATATTTTGACCATCGCCAGCATTCATTTGCCATCTGCTTTTGATAATAATTTCTGCGCCAATGCCTGCTGGGTCGCCCATTGTGACCACCAGCCTGCCTGTCATGATAATGTAACCTCAATATAAGATTCACGCAATTTTTCTTGCAGATGCTGAATACCAAATTCACTCAGCCTATCAAAAATAATTTTATCCCTCACTTGATTACGGGTAATCGGTGATTGTCCAATTTCTTGACGTTGACATAATCCCAAAACTGCCCAATTCCCTTGATAAAAAAACACATTGCTCTTTTCACTTTCTACCAATAATGCCAAATATTTTTGCATATCAGTATCAATATCTTGCGCTAATATATTTTCAAATGGTTGCGTTTCAAGCGTATCAGATATTTTTTTAGCACTACAAGCGGGTTCATTTTTCTGCTGACGATAATTATTGGCGCGCACCTGTCCTTTATTATCGCCTTCAAACAAATGCAGTTGATAATCTAAAATTTGTCGATAGCTGCTATTAGGCTCTCTTTTTTCACGCAACCAGTAAATCACATAGCCTTGCCTTGTTCTAATGGGTCTATCGGTGAGGCTATTGATTGGCATTGTTTGGATAACAGCGCGCTCCGCATCGCTTAACTCACTTTCTACAACCCAACCACGCAAACCGCCCCGATTGGCACTGGCGGCAGCCGATATATTGCTGGCAATCGCTCTAAAATCAGCACCATTAATCAATTCCGTAATCACATCTTGCGCCTGTTGACGCTTAATATTATCATCTAAAATAGAGTTAACTGGCAACAGAATTTCATAAAGCTGATAGCTTGTTTGTGATAATTGATTCAACGCCTGTTGATATTGAGTGGAAATCTCACTTTCGGAAGGGAAAAATCGAAACGCAAACCGTCTGATATAATATTCCCATATCACATTGCTAACAATAAACTGACGCAACGCCTTTTCTGATATACCCTCTTGCTTCAAAAAATCTGATATATCATCTTTAGAAATATTCGCCCTTTGGGCAAACCCTTCATATTCACGTTGCAATAAAGAATCATCAATGCGGGTATTTGATTGTTCTATCAGTTGTAACTTAATTCTAATCGTTACCAACACATCTAATATTTGCCGACGCACATTATTATTGAGTGGTACATTACTGGGCAAGGCACCAGCTAATCTAAAAATCTTTATTTGCTGTTCTAAATCATGGGCGGTAATCACATCTTCATTAACAAAAGCAACAATATCCACCTGTTGCGCCGATAGGCTGGCAGAGAATAAAAAACATAATAAAGTTAATAATGTTAAACGCATATTGTTAATTTACCAATTCTATTGAAAAAAACAAAGTTTTTTCTAGCTCTTCTGTAACAGTAGCATCATAAAAATATTGCACCTGAAACCGAAAACAATCTAGAAATCTTTCAATAATAAATTCGCTTGCTCCTAAAAATTCTTCATTCTCAATATCATATTTTGTGTTAAATGTCAGTTTCCATGATTCCGATGGGCTATATTTAATGCCTATAATAGCAGATTCTTCAATAACAGGCGATGGCGGATTAGCTTGTTGCAATCTTTTATAGCGTTGTTCTGGGCTTAAAGCATAAATACTATTGTAACGTTGATGGGTGACATTAAGATTAACCTTATCACCATATACCGTAATAAAACTAGCAGAAGCCAGTGTTTTTTGATTCTCACGCGCTAAAATCGTTTCTTGTTGCCAAGAAAAGCTACCCTTATTGAACGTCATATTGAGCACATGGTCAGTTTTGCCACTATAAATACCTAATATTTGATTGGTTTGGGTATCAAATGTGGTAATATCGGCACGCGCATAAGTGAGTGATGTGTGTAAACCATCATTGCTTTGATAATAAAATTGCGACCCGAATGCTTTTCTGCGCCCCATCTGAATAATATCATCGCCATTGCCCAAAGGGCGAAGTGCTAATAATGAGCCCGTATCAGGAATATATAATGTGCTATCCTCATTGATAAAATCAGCATTATTTGCATCACCCTTGCTATTATGAAAAACAAATTCAGGTGCCCAGCCCATCATAAACTGATTACCGATATAGGTAAAATTATGCCTGAGCCTGCCATAATAATGATTAACAAAACGATGAGCAAATCTTTGCGATTGTTCCTCTGGTGATTCAACGATAGCAGATTGATTGATATTGGCACGGTCATTCATTTGAGTGCCAATATTTTCAAGCCTTACTTCAAATAAAGTGCGGGGAGTCAGCCACATATCTTTATCATAGCTTAATGTGCCATAAACACCCTCGCGCCCACCTTGCTGGTAACTTGTGCGCTGCAATTCTTCAAATGCCATAACGCCCTGCACATAACCGCCAGCAAAATAATACTGCCCACCATGATAGCGAAATTGTGCCAGTGGAAATATATAATAATTATTAGCATTTCTTTCATTTCGCAATCGGTGCTTATAACGCGTTTCCATAAAAATATAGTCGCGCCCATAAAATTGTTCGATTGTAACATTATCCTGATAAGAACTAGCAATCCCACCATATTGATTAAAGCCCGTACTTTGTCGATATTGGCTAAAAAAATTCTGATTCTGCAAATAATGAAAATTTCCTGAAACACGCATATTTTTATTAAGCTGATTGTTAAAATTAACGCGGCTAAAAAAAGATTCATCACCACGAAATTCGGTATTACCCTGATTCGATTCGCCTGTTGCCGTAAAATGCGTTTCCACCACACCGCGCGATAATGCCGTGCGATAAGAAGCGGTAAGCATATGTTTATCACGTGATGAATAAACTGGCACAACAGTTAAATCCTTCGCCATTGACAAACGAAAATATAAAGGCTGCGCGTAAAAAAATCCCAAACTGTTATTAGTGCCATAGCTTGGCCATAACAAACCGTTTAACGGCACAGACATATCATAAACATGGCGCAATTTTGGTAAATAAAGCACTGTTTTACCCTTCACATCTAAGTAAAGCTGGCGATGCGACATTGTTTTTTTTTCGCTATTCATCACAGTTTGCCGCGCACGAATCTGCCATATTGGCGTTTTTTCAGTGCCATCTTCAGCAAAACATTCACGGCATGGCGTGTAAATGAGATGATTAAAAATAGTTTCATTTTGCTCATTTTCTGCGGTCATATAATTAGCACGAAGTCGTTTTTTTACATCAAATCGCATGGCAACGCTTTGCGCTTCTTGACGTTTCAACCGATCATCAAGCACCATCTGATGGGTAAATAGAGTAACGGCTTTATCTTGATAAATAACATTACCCGTAGCGCGAAGCAGTTTTTCATCATCATAATAAGAAACGCGGTCAGCCCATATGATTGTATTGTTAAAGGTGATGACCGCATCGCCTTTGGCTTGAAAATTATTACTTTTTTCATCATAAAAAATTTCATCAGCAACCAATTTATAATCAATTTTTTCTTGCGATAATGCCGAAAAAAAAGGCAATGCCGATAACAATATCAGCCATGAAACAGATCCTAATATATGCCTGCATCTTGCATGATTTAACCAACCCTTTGGTATCATTATCTGATACCTGGCTGCATCAAGAAAATAGTAGCAATACCAGCAGGCAACAATAATTGTATGCCAAGCGATAACGGCAATGAAATTTGTTCGGCACTGCCCAACGCCATAATCAGATGGCTAAAAAACGTAAGCAATAATGCCCATAAAAAGCATTTTACCAACACCAAGCCAATGGATTGCCGCGGACTTACAAGCCGCACAATACCAAATGTAAGAATCACAAAAATCGTGTAAAGCACAGGGTTGATTATTTTTTGCAGGTAAGACGCTTGATAAAGACTTGCCTGTACACCAAGCTGTTTTGCCAATTCTATAAAATGTGGCAAGCTAAAAAAGCCAATCGTATCAAGCGGGCGCGCAAGAAAGACGATATTTTTTTGTTCAATAATAATTGGCACCGTATATTCGGAATGTTTTTCTACGCTGCCATCAGGATAATAAAGGGTAACATTTTCTAATTGCCACATATTATTTGCCAGCACTTTGCCCTGCTTGGAAACAATATGCATGCGTAATTTATTGGTTTGTGCATCACTGACAACAATCGTATTGCGACCAAGCTTATTATCAACGCTATCAAACCGATGCAAAATAATATAATAATGCGCTTCCTGACTTTTATAATAAAAATTTAGGTTTATAAAAAGTTCTTCAAATTCTGGTAGCTGAAGCGATAACGCATTAAGTTCGTAAAATCTGTATTGTGCCATGCTTTTGGCGGCAAAATTATCGAGCAAAAGAGACATGCCCGAAACACTCAATCCCACCAACATCAGCCATGAGACCATTCTAAACTGCCGCAAACCCGACATCACCATTATCACAAATTCATTACTATGGCGCATCATCAATAGGGAAAGTGCCGTTCCCATGACCATTGCAAAGGGCAGTAAAATTCTAAAATTATCCGGCATTTTCATTAACATAATCTTCAAAGCAAGTATCAAACTTGCATCTTCGTAATCACCAAACCGTGCTAAAATTTCAAGCAAATTAAGAATGCTAACAACCATGCCAATAAAAAACCACAAAGCCAAAATTCCTAGCAATATTTTAAGACTAAAATAGCGAAATAATAATGTCATTTAGCGATTAACTTTCAGCCAAAAAGGCAGTGCCAGCATGATAAAAGGAAATATATAACTTAACCATAGCATCACCATATTACCACCACCGATAAAAATAAGCTGTAATAATATCAACAAGATACAGGCAATAATAGTACCATAAAATTCTAAAAACCGTTTCACTATGTTACGTTTTTGTCTGGCAATCGCATTGATTGGTAAACATAGTAAAAAGCCCGCAAGGCTTGCCGCCAGCAATGGCAAATTAAATCTTTTTTGCAATTCCCTTTGATAATCGCCGCGCAAATTTTCTGCAAGTTCCTGTCCGTAAAAAGAGGCTAATAAATGGTCAGTGCGTAAAATTTTTATTTTATCACGGATAATTTTCTGTTGATCCTCTTCGCTCTGCTCATTTGTAATACCCGTCGCATCTACCCATAATTCACCAAAATCAATAAGATGCAAATCTTGCTGTTTCGACACATCATTTTGTTCTAAATAGTAATAAGAACCTGAGGTAAATTGTATTTTTAAGCCTTGTTCGGTTTGCCAAAATTGTCCTTGTTTTGCGGTTAAAACATAACCCGGTTTTTGCCTTCTATCATGCATATACACATTATAAATTTGTGCCTTCTGATTATCGGAATCCCCAATATGCAAAATAAAATTCTTTTCTGGTTCATAAAATCTGCCCGTTACCAGCTGATTGCGAAAAGCCTGATTTTTATAATCATGCAATTTTTGTTTTTTAAAATAAAGGGCTTCTGGAATGATAAATAAGCTCATCACATAGCTTGCCCCCAACACCAGCATTAATAACAAATAAAACGGATATAAAATTTGTCGATAGCTGAAACCCGTTGACTGCAAAACCATCCATTCATTATCAGCCGCAAGCCTAACACAATTTAACCGTAGCGCACAGGCAAAGCCGATTATCAGCAAAAATAATGTAAATTCACTCGCGGAAAGTGCTGCCAATAAAATCAGCTGTGAAAAACCAACCGTACCTTTTATCAATAAATCATTTTGAGCAATTAATTGCATGGTCAGCAGAATCAATAATAAGCCACCCGCAATGCTTAAACATGATTTGCTGGTTTTTTTGAAAATATAAGAATGTATTTGCATCAATTAATTTCTTCGATATTACACTTGCAAGAAACTGCCTACCATAGTATCTATATAGCCTAAATATCTTTAGCAATCCACATGCCTATTACTTTATATTACTTTCATCGGAGTCTTTTATGCTGAAAATCACTTTCACCGACATTATTTTTGACGCTAGCTTGCTTGATAGAAATATCCCATTAGCGATTTTGCTTGATGAAAAAAAGCAATTAGATGGTTATGGACAACAAATTGATGCCCTCACCGATAATATCGTCAGCCACCACCTCGCAATTAGCAATTTTAGCGAACAAGGGGTGAATATACAAACCTGTGTGTTGAAGCAAAAGGCGAATTATGTTTTATTGCTAGGCTGCGCTGATATACACCAAAAATCACAGCAGGATTATACCATTGATGCCTTACCAGCGCGCACAATCGGGGCAAGATGCGCGCAAAACATCAAAAAGCTAGAACGCGAATCAGTGCATTTGTTTAGCGATGTTGATGCAGAAACGCTCAATCATATTGCTTGCGGTGCCATCTTAAACCAATATGAATTTACCAAATATCTTAGCAAACCCGATAATAAAACAGCCTTAAAAGAAATCATCATCAGTGGCAAACATGCCAAACAAGCAGAACAATTATTTGTTAATCATTATTCTGCGATTATGCAAGGCGTTACCTTAACCCGTGATTTGGTGAGCGAGCCTGCTAATCATCTTTATCCTGAAACTTTTGCTGATATTTGTGTCTCATTGGGTAAAGATGGGCTAGATGTTACCGTGCTAGATGAACAAAAATTAACGCAATTGGGTATGGGCGCGTTATTAGGCGTTGCACAAGGTTCTGCTAGACCGCCTTGCTTAGTAACGATGGCATGGCATGGTGGCAACCCTACACAAAAACCGATTGTGATTGCAGGCAAGGGTGTTACTTTTGATACGGGTGGCATTTCCATTAAACCCGCCGCTGGCATGGAAGAGATGAAATGGGATATGGGCGGTGCTGGCGTGGTAACGGGGCTGATGAAAACACTTGCCACAAGGCGTGCTAAAATTAATGTGGTCGGCATTATTGGGCTAGTAGAAAATATGCCTTCTGGTATTGCGATGCGCCCAGGTGATGTATTGACATCATTATCAAAGCAAACGATTGAAGTGTTGAATACCGATGCAGAAGGCAGGTTGGTGCTTGCCGATGTTTTATGTTATGCCCAGCAACAATTTGACCCCGAAATCATCATTGATTTGGCAACATTAACAGGCGCAATGATTATCGCATTAGGGCATGATTATGCAGGTGTGTTTAGCAATGATGATAAATTGGCAGAAGAATTAACCAAAGCGGGCAATGAAACTGATGAAAAAATTTGGCGGATGCCACTTGATGCTGCCTATGATAAATTACTGCAATCACCAATTGCCGATATGAAAAATATTGGCGGGCGGGCAGCAGGATCAATCACTGCCGCACAATTTCTGCAACGCTTCATCAATCAAGGCGTGAAATGGGCGCATTTGGATATTGCAGGCGTTACATGGCTGAATAAGGGCAAACCATGCTCACCTAAAGGCGCGAGCGGTTTTGCGGTGCAATTACTAAATCGCTATTTAGAAAATTTAGAACAGTAAAAAAAATACGCGCCCAATCATAAGGCGCGTATTTTATATTTTTTTATCACAAATATTTTATGATTCTTGGTATTTTATGATTTTGGATGATTGATACGGCTTAAAAATCCGCGCATCAAGGCTGCCACCAAAATAATTTTTAAACAATCACCATAGATAAAGGGCAACAAACCTAATTGAAAAATTGGCTTATCCCAACCAATTACCGCACCTAGCTGTAATAATCCTGTCACGTAAACCGTCGCTGAGGCGGCGATACCTAGCACCATCATTCTTGGAAAGCTTCGCGTAAAACCATTTTGTGCCAAAAACCCAGCAACCAATGCGGCAAACCAAAAACCGATAAGATAGCCGCCACTTGGTCCTAATAAAACTGCCGCACCAATACCGCTTGCAAAAACTGGCAAGCCTGCAATGCCATACATTAAATAAAGCAACACGGTGAAACCGCCTAAACTCATGCCGTAAGTAACGCCAATAAGCATGACAACAAAAGTCTGCATTGAAATTGGCACAGGCCCAATCGGCACTTTCACTTGCGCACTTACTGCCAATAATAACGTGCCAACAACGCATAAAATCGCATTACGGAGCAAAATATTTTCACTCTGCCATAAATTATCAATAACAGAGGGTTGCTTTAATATTGTATTTAACATAACAAATTCCTATCTAAAATGAACAATAATGTTATCTTATAAAACTATCATTATCATGGCAAGTTATATTTTACTATCCCCATCTTGATGCGGGCGTTCAATTTTCTTTATCGCCTCACGCACTGCAATCACAATGCCTGCCCCCACAATTAAAACCGCACCCGGGAATAGTTTATCAAGCGGATTTTCACCAAAAAACACCCAACCAAAAAATAGAGCATATAACAAGCCAAAATATTGAAATGATGCCAGTAAACTTGCTTGCGACATTCGATAGGCAAAGCTAATACATAATACGCCAAATGTGCCAAATAGCCCCGATAATAACATCAAGAATAAATCTCTTAAATTGTTAATGGGCTGCCACTCAAAAATAAATGTCAGCGCAAGCGCGCCCAAAATCGTGGCAATAATTTGTGCATAAGTAATCAGCACCAAATTATCATCACTTTTCGGAAAAAATGATAAGGTGGTGATGGCGCAGGCAAAGGTGATTGCCGATAATACTGTTAGCAAATAAAACGGCAATTTTTCTATCTCTAAAAACACCCCCTCGCCCACAATTAAAAATGTGCCTATCAGCCCGATAATAATTGCGCTACCACGCCAGATACCGCATTTTTCTTTCAGTAATAACATCGCCAGAATCGTGACGAAGATTGAGCTGGTATAGCTTAATGCCCGTGCCAACCCCAATTCAATGTAATGCAGTGCCGTGAAAAACGATGTTTGCGAGGCGATGATAAAAAATCCACGCAAAAATAATAGCTTAAAACGTGGCATATTGAGATGATGACGTTTTTTAGCCGTAAAATAGCCAGACCCCCATAGCATGAATAACACAACGATAACAGCACTTAAATTCCGCATAAAGGCAAGAAAACTGCCTTGATAGCCATAAACACCTAGATGTTTAATCAGCATATTCATAACAGAAATAAATGCCAAACCAATAAGAATCATCAAAATACTGGGTAAAGCAGCGCCGTGTCCGACATTTTTGGTGAATGAGCGAAATAACTTAATCATGGTAATAATCTTCATTCTTGTTTATCACAGCATGAAAGGTCAAACAATCATTCCTCGCATCTATTATGTTTTAAAAGAAAAATGGTGGTAAGCAATGCTTACCACCCAGTTGGATGGAGACAACCTGTATCGGTTACTGGCAAAAGAAGCCACCCGCTTCCATGCCAACCTGCGCCTAATTAAATGGCGCGAAATAAATCATCAAACATGCTATTGATGGTGGCAATAATCCTCGCATTTGCGGCATAAAGCGTTTGCAATTGTTGGATATGCGTTAATTCTTCATCGCTATTAACCCCTGTGCGATTCACCAGCTGTTCTTTTAAGCCATCACGCACTGCACCATCGGTTTTCGCAAGCGAATCATATCTATTAATCGTTTGCCCTAACAGACTGATAATGCCATTGGCTAAATCAGTATAGCTTTTATTGGTTTGCTGTAATGTAGCGGTTAAATTTGTATTGGTAATATTGCGTGTTTCTAATCCCAACACATCAATCACATTATCGTCCGTATTATCTGTTTGCACCGTATCAATTGGAATGCGATTAATACCATCTCGTAAATCAGAATTAACGGTAATATTTCGGGCAGTGGCATCAGCATTAAAAAATGTAAATGGCGGTGTGCCGCTGTTACGCTCAAATGCTTCATTAAATGATGTTATATCCGTGCTACTGGTTAATTGTTCAACAAAATTATCCAAAATTAACTCATATTTGGCAATGAGGGCGATATTATCATCTCTATTTTGCGTATTGGTTGCACCATCGCGAATAAGGTTGAAATGCGCTTTGAGTGACCCGTTCGAAAGCAGATTGCGATCATTATCGGCAATCACATTTTCATCATCACCGATTGTGATTTCACGTGTGCCACTATTATAGGCAAGTTCGCGTGGCTGACCGCTGCTTCCTAATAACAAATGCCCCGTGCGACTATAGACACTCACAACGCCACTTTCATTGGTAGAAGTCTGTACCGCAAGAATAGTCGAAAGCTCATTTAATGCTGTATCACGTTCATTTTCAAGCACACCAGTTGATATATCCTGTGCTTTGGCGTTAGCAATACGCGCATTTAGCCTGCCAATTTCGCGCAACAAACTATTGGCATCGCGAATATCAGAATTGATATTGGTATTGGCATCATTACGTAACCTGCCAAGCTCAACCGCAAAAGATGAAATCTCATCTGCCAAATTTTGGCCGCTATTAACCACAGCATCTTGTGCCGAATCAAGGTCGGGGCTGGCTTGCAAATCGCGCCAACTTTGCACAAAACGCTCAAACGAATCGGTTAATTTAGGTGTTTTACCATCTATCCCTAACAGCCCTTTTAATGATGCAAGATATTTCTGTAATGTATCACTTTCGCCCGCTGTACCACGTTGCAATAATAATTCACGGCTGATGCCAATATCATTAACGCGCTCAGGTGTGCCTAAATATACAAAATTACCATTATAGCGGTATTTAACTTCAAGCCTTTGATAATCAGGGTCGTTGGCACTGCTAACATTCTGCGAATGATATTGCAGACCAGTGCCAATTTGCAGGGCATTATTAGATGTAGAACGTAATGCGGTGAATAAAGACATGGTTAATCCAATTAAATCTCGTGCTTAAAGCCTAATGGTTGATAAGCCGTTTTTTTCACCTGCCCGTGCTGATTATAAGAAAGCACTGGCGCATTATTTGATTGTTCGTTGCTGACAGCATCTAGGATTCTGGCAGAAATTTTTAGGGCAATCGTTAATCTTTTTTCATTAATTTCAGCGGCTTTTTCATAACGCGAAAACATTGTTTTTAGATTTTCCCGCATCGCACTATTCAATTCGCCTGCAAAATTTTTCAATGAGCCAATGGTCGCAAGAAAACCATGATATTCATCAAATAGATGTTTTTTCTGATCGCTGACGACTTTCAGCCTATCAAAATTCAGCAATGGCTTATGAATGATTAAATCATTTTCTTTATCTAAAATATCAATGAGACTGCCAACAATGCGCTGTAATTCTTGTGCTTTTTGTTCAGGATTCAACGCGGTCGATGCAAAGACCATATTAGGAGCTGATTCAAGCTGCTTATCTAAAGCATGTGATGCCAGATTATTTGCTTGGGGCTTGTTTGTTTGTGGATGAGTCTTTTGCTGACTCTTCTCCACTTTTAGTTCCTCCGCCATTTCTATTTTCCTCCTGCAGTGCCAATAATTCTTTATAGACACTATCTGCTATCCCGATGCCCCCTGACTGCGTAATCGCCTCTGCGAAATGCTCGTTCATTTGGGAGCGCCATATTTTTTCTGCATTTCCGCCATCGCCAATGGTATCTTCCGAACCAATGGTTTTGGTCATGCTTTCCAAAACAGTCTGTAAAAAAAATGATTCAAACTGTTGTGCCGTTTCCCGCAATACATCTTTAGGCGCATTTTTATCGCCTAATCTTTTAACAAGCTTTAAATCAGGTGCTTGCGGTTGTAAGTTTATATCAAGCAAATTTTGTGCCAAACCAAACCCATCAGACATTTTAAAACACTCCTTACATCAATTCGATGCTTGCTTGCAATGCACCCGATTTATGTAATGCTTGCAAAATTTCAATCATATCACGTGGTTGCACACCCAGCGCATTCAGCCCATTGACCACATCTTCTAATGTGGTTGCATTTTCTAAATCACGAAACGCGCCTGCTTGTTCAGTTACTTCGCCTGCCTCGTCAGTTATCTGCAGACTTAAATTGCCTTGCGCGATTGATACGGGGCTAATTTGCACCCCTGCGCCCATCACCACAATGCCTGCATGTTCGTTAATCACCACCCGTGCCGCCCGATCGACGACCACCCGTAATTGTTCAATATCAGCAATCAGCTGATTCACAGAATTGCGGTAAAGCGGTGGCACACGCACCAAAACTGTACCAGGGTCACTGGTATCGGCAATTTCATTGCCCAGAAAACTATTAATCGCTAGAACCATTCTGCGCGCCGTCGTAAAATCGGGATTATGCAATGCCATTCTAATTTCTGTTTTATCTTCTAAATTAAAGGCAATCTCATTTTCTACAATTGCCCCACTGGCAATGCGTCCCGATGTTGGCACGCCACGTGGTGCATCAGGATCTGCCAAACCGCCACGCGGTGCCACCAAAGATGATAAGGAAATCGTGCCTTGCCCAACCGCATAGACTTGCCCATCAGCTGCTACCAAAGGTGTCGCTAATAATGTACCACCTTGTAAGGATTCGGAATCGCCTAATGCTGAAACAGTAATGTCAATGGTTGCGCCATGTCGTGCAAAAGGTGGTAGCACAGCGGTAACAATCACTGCCGCCACATTGGTGGTGCGTAACCTATCGCTATTGGCGTTAACACCCAACCGTTCTAACACGCCTACCAAGCTTTCGCGGGTAAATACCGAATTTTCTAGCCTGTCGCCCGTGCCTGAAAGCCCAACAACCAAGCCATAACCAACCAAAAGGTTAGAACGAACACCTTCAAAGCCAGCAATATCTTTGATGCGCGGCTGGGCAACAGCTACCGAAACCACCAAACCAGCGGTATAGCCAATTAAAATCACACATAAAAATAGCAGCACCGAAATCACACGCCCACCACCCTCAAAGCGGTTACGCTTGCCGTGCTTCATTTTTGCGTTATCGCGATATGCCCGATAGGGATTTTCTTTACTCATGATGGTCTTCTGTATCAAATTTATTATAGTGGTAACAAAGCAAGATATGTGCCAAATCATATCGGTAATGGAATGATTTTATGGTAAACAGCGATTATCTTAAAAACGATTTTGCCTAATGCTGTTAAGTCCGCCTGCAATTTCCTGATGCAAATATTCTGCCAGTAATTTGCGATTACCATCGAATTTTTCTATTGATGTGATAGGGTGGAATATCACCTCAATTTCAATCGGTCCTAATGCCAAAAATTCTGATAAATGCGGTGCCAATTCCATATCGCCATACCATGCACATAGGGGTTCGTAAATGCGCCCCATTGGCAATCCGTAATGTTTCTTGTAACTGATGGTTACGGGTTGAATTGGAATTGATGTTTGTGTGTGCAATGTTAAAGGCTGAAATAAGGTGGATTTCATCGGTAAAACCGTTACACCATTGGTCGATGTGCCTTCGGCAAAAACAATCAGAGGAATCGGTTTATCAAGCGCATTGCCCAACATGGTAATATGGTGTTCGGCATGTTTTTTATTGCGTTCAATAAAAATTGTACCTTGCCGTTTTGCTAAATAACCTATCAGTGGCCAGTGTCGCACATCGGCACGCGATACAAATCTGCCACCAATCACTGACCCCAGCGCCATAATATCCAAATAAGAAAGGTGATTCGAACAAAACATGCCACTTTGGTGATGCGACATTTTTTGACCATGTATCTTTACTTTAATACCCAATATTTTCAATGCTGTTTTATGCCATGAGCGACTAATCCAAATTGGCACTTGCTTTCCCACTATAATCCAAGGCAATCCGATCATACTCAAAACCAATGTTAGCCATAATATTGCCACCAGTTTGTAATATTTTTTGAATGGGGCGCTGGCTTCATAAAGCGGTGGCAATGATTGATGATTCATAGAATGATTTTGGTGACTAGTCGCTTTCATCACGCATAAAATGCTTAAAATAACGTGGTGAAATTTCGTGAATCGGCATAATCATACAGACATCAACCGTATCAAATTTATGGTCAATATAAATTCCTTCGCCAATATAAGCGCCAACCCTGATATAGCCTTTAATCAAAGGTGGAATATCGCGCAACACATGGCGCGACAAATTGTTGGTTTCATCAAACGGCAAAACATCATAATCAGAAAGCGAATAGGAGCGAATGTCAGCAGGCGCAAGATTATGGTGATGCAGTAACGCAATCGCAGTTTCATGCTTTTGTGGGTCAGCACCATGAAAGCTGGCACACCCCACCAACACATCAATATCATAATGGGTGATATAACGGCTAAGCCCACGCCAAAGCAAGCTAATCACCTGTTTGGTTCGATATTCACTCCGCACACAAGAACGCCCCAATTCCAATATATTATTAAATTTTTTCTTGATTTTGCTAATATCATATTCACCTTCAGTATAGAATTTCTGGCCATCACTTAGTTTTTCTTGGCGCATCAAGCGATAACTGCCAACCAACTGGCCATATTCATCATCGGCAAGTGCGCTATCAAATACCAGCAAATGGTCGCTAACATCATCAAACGGATCAATATCGCGCTTTTGCGCGCGCGTTTGTTCCGAAGATTCCGCATGTAATTCCTCAAAGAATACCTTATAGCGTAACCTTTGGCTGAGCAAAATATCATTGTGATGGGTTACCAAACGCATCGATAGACTGCCTTGTACAATATCAGAAAAATCTGGCAGGTCATTTATATTTTTTTGTGTCACCATATTTCTTTTTAACCTTTTATTGATTAAGCAACCAGAGTTTAAATGAAAAAAATGAATAAAGCATCTTATTTTTTCTTACACACATAAAGCTCTAATCGATGCCCTATCAGCTGATAGCCCGCCTGTTCGCATATTTTTTCTTGTAATTGTTCTATATCCTTATTGGTGAATTCAATTACTTCACCCGTTTCAACATCTATCATATGGTCATGATGGGTATTATCAGGGCTGATTTCATAATGGGCACGCCCCATGCCAAAATCGTGACTCATCAAAATGCCTGCCTCTTCAAACAGTCGCAATGTGCGATAAATGGTGGCAATCGATATTTTATTATCTATTTTTTGCACCCGTTCGTAAAGCGCATCAACATGCGGATGGTCGTGGCTTTGCGCCAAAACCTTACAGATAACACGGCGCTGGGCTGTCATCTTCAAGCCCTTCGCCAGACATTTCTGCTCTAGTTGTTTTATATTCCCTATCATTGACATACGTAAATTGTGTTTTTTTCTGTTTATCTTGTCAAGTGTTTCTGGCAATTTATTATATAGGATATTTACCAATGATAATAAAAATACCTTAACTTTTGCTTCCATTTAAGGTAATTCTAACAATATGATAATAAAAACACATAAACAAGCGATTGAAGAATTAATTTATCATTCTTACCCCGCATTATGCACGGGCTTAATTGGGTTTCTGATAGGCTATTTTGCATTACATACAACATCTGAGATGGCATTGTTCTGGCAATCATTTATTGCGTCATTGGTTGCGATGATTGGTTTTTATATCGGGCATCGTATCAATCAAGTGTTTTTATATAATGATTATAAAATTGGACATGAATTAGAAAATTTCTGTTTTGTAATTTTATTTATCTTAACCAGCATGATCATCAGCGCATTGCTACAGCAAAATTTTGATTTGGTAAAACCATATGCTCTGATTGCTTTATTGATATTACCAGCGATTTTTTATTGCACCGCCCTTGCACGATACACTATCAGCACGGGACATTTATGTTTTGGTATTATTATGATGGCATTATTAAGTGGTTTTATTCCTATCGCTGTGATGTTATTTTTAAGTAAAATCTATTTTTTATTGCCTGAACAAGTGCAGTTTTTATGGCAAAAACCCTATCTATTTTTAGTAGCATATCGGCAATATCTGCCCTTTATCAGCATCGCTTTGGCATTATTGATGCTTTACATCGTAACGCCCTTTTATTTGCGCGAACGCAACCTTTACCGCGAGAGTAAAGAAAAATTTGCGCGCTTTGCTACAATTATTCAACTGTTTATTTTACCGATTTATTTTTGCCTATTACCGCAATATACCCTTACCGATTATCAAAACGCACAACATGATTCATATTATCAGCTGTTATTTTTAACTCTATCAGTTATTGTGATATTCGGTATTTATTCGGTTATCATACGGCAAAGGCAATGGCTGAATAATGCCAATTTATTAACCAAAGATATTGTCTCTCCGATTGTATTGGCTGGTATTGTCGTTTTTCTAAAATTACCGAATATGAGTATCTCTTCGGTCGATATTTTTATGGGTGCAACCAATCTAGCACCCATCAGCTATTTTAGTGCAATCATGCTACCCGATATGCCCGTCAATAGTGACCTTTTAAGCTATTTGCCAATTTTACTGGCACAATCATTAAACCTATTGGCATTAAACCTATTGCCATTAAACCTATTGCCATTAAACCTGTTAGGGGGTGAGGCAGATTATCACGCATTAATAGCTTTTTCTTTTATTCTGATACATACCTTATTGATTATTATTACTTTCTTTGCATTAAGTCGCTTCTTGCCACATCTTTTTACTTTTGCGATTTTATTTATTATTCCTATTAAATTTCCAGAATTATTATTGCTCATCAGCTATGCCAGCCTGTTATTTGATAAGAATTTACGGCAATCCGCTACCTTATGGTCGGTAATATGGTATTTTGGCGGTTGCCTATTTTTGCTATTAAGCCCCCTTTACGCATTGTTTTTTTTAATTGGCACTGTGCCTTATATTATTTTCACCTTCATTTGCCTTTATCATCATCATAAGCGGCATACGCTTAATCTCATTTTATTTTATGGCTTTGTCACAATCGCTCTCTTATTTTCACCTAGCATCATAAGCCTGCTAACCGATATGCTTGCCTATATCGCGCAATATTGGCTATTTGATGAAAATTTCATGCAATGGGGGCAAAATTTACACGCAAATAATGGCAGATTTTGGCAGATTTTCTTTTATAACACAATCTATAGCCTATGGATTATCGCTATGATGATTGCCTTTGCACTGATTATCATATTTTCCAAAACTTTATTGATGTTTGCACAAAGCAATTATCATTTAAGCCATTGGGTGATTATCAGTTGCGGGCTAACCTTAATTTTTTCACTGCCCGTGCTGCTGAATAACCTGATGGGTTTTGACCAAAGCATGGCTTTCAATCGCCTGATTTATATGTTCACCATGTTTGGGGTGCCAGTGATTCTATTTCGCAATGGCACATTATTTAATAAATCTGCCTCGCATCTTTTATGCGCGCTTGTCTTGCTAGGCATGTGTGTTTATAGCTTTTTAATTGTGCCAGAATTTAATGCCCTATTTCAATTTTAAATGGGGCAATTTTAAGCGCGTCAATTTTAAATGGGCAATTTTACCTACATCAATTTGAAGCACGATTTTTAATATGGCGATATTGATAATAAATCCCCATCACCAGCGTAATCAGCGCAAAAGAAAACCAAGTCAGCATATATTGTAAATGATTATTGGGGATATCAAAATACCAATCATAGGCTTTAGGATAATCATAACCTTCAGGCGTTGCCCCCGCCATACCATAATAATCTACCAGCTGAACGCCACTTAATTCCGACATTTGCGCCAAATCGATATAGAACCAAATATTTTCTTCTGGCACATTTTCGGGCATAAAGGGCGTGCGTCCGCGCGATAAGCGCACCATCGCTTGCAATTCCTGCACATTATTCGATAATTCTTCTGGCTTTACCGCATCTTTCAGGTCAAATGGCATGAAACCACGATTAATCAGAATATTGCGCCCATCTTCATTGGCAAATATTTGCAACCAATTCACGCCTGCCTTGCTATCCATCGACCGATTCAGCAAATAAAAATGATGTGGTAAAAATTCTCCGCGCAATGATAGAGGCGTAAATTCGCCACGTTGCGTGGCATAATTTTGGCTTAACAGATCATCATCATCACGCGCATTATATTGTTCGGCAAATTGTGATAATGGTATCGGGGCTTGTGCCAAGCGATTTTCAAGCTGGCTTATCAGCCCTTGTTTCCACAGCAATCTTTGCCCCTGCCATGTGCCTAAAAAGGTGAACAACACAATGCCAAACAAGCAGGCAATCAGCACCGCCTTATCAGATTGCATGAGGAAAGTTTTAACATTCATTATTGTTCAGCCTAAAAAAAGCCGATACATATCAGAAGGCAGATTAACCACCCCACCAATAAACCGATACAAATAAGAACAGCCACACCACATCAACAAAATGCCAATACCATGCTGCCGCTTCTAATCCAAAATGCTGTGTAGGCGTGAAATCACCACGCAATGACCGCATTAAACAAACGATTAAGAAAATTGTGCCAACAATCACATGAAAGCCATGAAAACCTGTTGCCATAAAGAAAGTGGAGGCATAAATGCCATCGGTAAAGCCAAATTGTGCGTGACTATATTCATAGGCTTGAAATACGGTGAATAAAATACCAAGTGCCACTGTTAATGAAAGCCCACGCACAAGGTCGCGGCGGTTATTCTCTAACAGAGCATGATGCGCCCATGTCAGCGTGCAACCCGATAGCAATAAAATCACCGTATTAACAAAAGGAAGCCCGAATGCTTCAAAGGTTTTAATATTTTCTGGTGGCCATACCGAACCAATGGCTTCAGTAGGGAATAACGAAGCGTTAAAAAATGCCCAGAAAAACGCCACAAAAAACATCACTTCCGATGCAATAAACAACACCATACCATAACGCAAACCTAATTGCACCACTGGTTTATGGTCGCCCTGATTGCCTTCTTTTATCACTTCACGCCACCAACAAAACATGGTGAATAACGTCAATGCCAGACCTGGGAATAACAGTGCCACACCCATATTCTCAACAATTTCCGAACCATCACCGTAAAGGTCGGGATGCATCATTGATAGCAAACCCACAAATAATACAAAGCCCGATAACGCCCCCATCGCTGGCCATGGGCTAGGGTTGACGATATGATAATCATGCTGTGCTGCCATTTTTTTAATCCTAATCTTACAAAAGAAATTTATTAAAACATCTCTGTTTGTTGTACAATTTTTCGTGTCATTTTTCCAGTATTATTTCATATTTTATTTGTCACTATTACTGGCAGGGGCGTGTTCCATACCCTCCATCTCACTATCATGTCCCATCTCTTCATCATGCTCCATATCATTGTCAACATCTTTATGATGGTCCATCTCATGCGCCATCTCTGGTATATTGTCATCATAAAGCGAATAGAATGTATAAGAAAGCGTGATATTGGTAAGCCCCTGTAAATCAGGGTCATTGACAATTTCTGGGTCGATATAAAAATCAACTGGCAAAGGGCGCGATTCACCCGCTTTGAAAGCCTGTTCCGAAAAGCAAAAACAATCAATCTTCACAAAATACGACCCTGCCAAATGCGGCGTTACATTAAACACCGCCTGCCCGAATGTTTCATTATCGCTGTTATTATCAACATGATAATAGGCAACCGCAGTCTCGCCAATCGGCACTTCCATTTCAACCGCTTGCGGATAGAAATTCCACGGCAAATCACCATTAAGGTTGCTATCAAAAGTAATAACAATATTGCCAAGCGTGGCGTTCGGATTCCCTGTGATTCTGTTCCGCATTGATGTTACCCCATCTTGATTCGATGGACGCTCATCTGTTTGCGTGGTACCACCATAGCCCGTAATTTCACAAAAAATACGGTAAAGCGTTGGCGAATAGATAACAATGCCTGTCATTACCATAAGAATAGTTATCACAAAAAGTAATGTTTTACTTTGTTGATTGGACATGTTTAAATTTCCTTCTAAAAGCCTGATTGGCTTAAAATAATGCTAATAAATAAAATCGCGCAAAACGCAACTATGAGGCTGAGTAACATTAAATTTTTTTTTCGTAAATTCTTGGCATGTAATTGTTTTTCAGTTAATTTTTTTTGAGGGGGTTTTTCTACCATGATAATATCTCCACAAACCAGAGCCTATCAACCACCAATAACACAAAAATCAATGTTAAATAGATGATTGAATAGCGAAACAAACCAAAAGCGGTTTTGTTTTCAGTATCAAACCGCAATAAAACTGCGCGACGAATAAATTCTGCCGTTAATAAAAATGCCAGTAGCGCATAAATAAGTGATGAAAAATTCCAAAAATAAAACCCTAACACCAATGGCATTAATAAAAGACTGTAAAAAATAATATAGTTTTTGGTGTAAATATCACCCTTCACCACTGGCAACATCGGGATATTGACATTGCGATATTCATCGCGTTTTATCAATGCCAATGCCCAGAAATGCGGTGGCGTCCAGAAAAAAATCAGCGCAAATAATAATATTGCCTGCCACGAAACCTCGCCTGTTGCCGCCGCCCAACCAATCATTGGCGGAAATGCGCCAGCCGCACCACCAATCACAATATTTTGCGGGGTTCGGGGTTTCAACCAAATCGTATAAATAAACACATAAAATAAAATTGCCGCCAATAATAATCCGCCTGCCAGCCAGTTAATCGCCATCATCATGATAAAGACTGAGCCCGTTGCCAAAAACACGCCAAACGCTAACGCATCAGCTGATGCCATTACTTTACGCGGTAATGGACGATTGGCGGTGCGCCGCATATTGACATCGATATCGCGCTCATACCACATATTGATTGCACCTGCCGCGCCACTGCCAACCGCAATCATTAATACAATCAAAAAAATAAAAAATGGATGCGGGCTTTGTGGTGCAAGCAATACGCCACATAGGCCAGTGAACACCACCAGCGACATCACGCGGGGTTTTAGCAAGGTAAAATAGTCGAAAGGGGTTGCAAGGCTAGCCATTGCCTGTTGCCCCCCCTGTGAATCAGCTTTTGGCATTAAGATTACTTATATTGCGGCAATGTATCGAATGTATGATGTGGTGCAGGAGTTGCAACAGTCCATTCCAATGTATTGGCACCCTCGCCCCAATAATTGGCATCTTTTATCACGGCACCAGCACGTAAGGTGTAAATTAATACCACCACAAAGAATATTGCCGATACGAACGAGATATACGAACCGATTGACGCCACATAATTCCAACCTGCAAACGCATCAGCATAGTCAATATAACGGCGCGGCATGCCTGCCAAACCTAGAAAATGCATTGGGAAAAAAGTAAGATTCACCCCGATAAAAGTTGTCCAAAAATGTAACTTAGCCGCCCAATTTGGGAATTGCCGTCCGCTCATTTTGCCAAACCAATAGTAAAAACCTGCAAAAATCGCAAATACCGCACCCAGCGACAACACATAATGGAAATGCCCGACCACATAATAGGTATCGTGAAACTGTAAATCTATCGAGCTATTGGCAAGCACCACACCCGTAACCCCACCAATGGTAAATAAAATAATAAAGCCTAACGCCCATAGCATCGGCACAGTGATACGAATCGACCCGCCCCACATTGTTGCCAACCAGCTAAATACTTTCACCCCTGTTGGCACCGCAATCACCATCGTAGCGGCAACAAAATAGACTTTTGTGCTGAAATTCATACCCACCGTAAACATGTGATGCGCCCATACCACACTGCCCACAAAGCCAATCGCAACCATCGCATAGACCATGCCCAAATAGCCAAATATCGGCTTTTTAGAAAAAGTAGAGATAATATGGCTAACAATGCCAAAGGCAGGCAAAATCATCACATAAACTTCTGGATGTCCAAAAAACCAGAACAGATGTTGATATAATACGGGGTCACCGCCACCAACGGGGTCAAAGAAAGATGTGCCGAAATTACGGTCGGTCAATAGCATGGTAATCGCGCCACCCAATACTGGCAGTGAAATCACCAATAAAAATGCGGTAACCAGCATCGCCCATGCGAAAAGTGGCATTTTATGTAGCGTCATGCCCGGTGCACGCATGTTGAAAATGGTAACGATAAAATTAATCGCACCTAATATAGACGATGCCCCCGCCAGATGCAGGGCAAAAATCGCCATATCCACCCCTGCGCCAGGGTGCCCTAACACGCTCGATAATGGTGGATACACAGTCCAGCCCGTACCTGCGCCACCGCCAATAAATGCCGACCCTAATAGCATTAAAAAAGCAGGGACAATCAACCAGAAGCTGATATTATTCATGCGCGGAAATGCCATATCGGGCGCACCAATCATTAAAGGCACAAGATAATTGCCAAAACCACCAATCAATGCGGGCATCACCACAAAAAACACCATAATCAAGCCATGCGCGGTAATCAACACATTCCAAAAATGCCCATCGGGCGAGCCATCAGCAAGCGTGATAAATTGCACACCCGGCGCTTGCAATTCAAGCCGCATCCAAACCGAAAATAACGCACCTATCAAGCCTGCCAAAATGGCAAAAGTAAGATACATAATGCCAATATCTTTATGGTTGGTTGAAAATAACCACCGTCCAATACCTTTTGGGGCATGGTGGGTATGGTCGTCATGTGCTTCTTTGCTTACAGTTTCTGGCGTTGTCGCTACCATAATTATTGCTCCTTAAAAACCCAAAATCTTAATTGCTTGCCAAAGCAGTTTGTTTCTGCACCCAAGCGTTAAATTCTTGCTGCGATACTGCCTGAATTTGAATCGGCATATAGCTATGATTGGCACCGCATAATTCCGAACAAAATCCGTAATAAGTGCCGGGCTTATCAATTCTAACCCATGTTTCATTCAAACGCCCCGGCACGGTATCAAGCCTAACTGCCAATGCTGGCACTGCCCAATTATGCAATACATCAGATGCGGTTAGCAAAAGCCGAACATTCTTGCCAACTGGCAACACCACTGGATTATCAGTTTCTAACAACCGCTTGCCTTCTTTTAATTCATCATCAGCCAGAATGTAAGAATCGAAAGCCACCCCTTCATAATCGGTATATTCATACGACCAATACCATTGATGGCCCGTTACTTTCAGAGTCACATCAACTGATGGGGCGCGTTCCGCTAATTTCATAATCCCGAATGATGGCACAAAAATAACCACCAAAATAATCACTGGAATCACAGTCCAGATAATTTCTAAATTACGATGATGGGTGCG
>JAHZMA010000062.1 GCA_022599575.1 Alphaproteobacteria bacterium
GTTATAAAGCCGTGTTTCTTGCTTAATTGTGCCACCATCTTCTAAAATGCTGATTTGACGGCGTGCTTCATAGTCAACCGCTTGACGTAAAAATTTAAGCGAATTCAGATTCTTAATCTCGCATCTTGTGCCTAATTCTGCCCCTAGCTTACGCACAGAAACATTGGCATCAGCCCGTAGCGAGCCTTCTTGCATATTGCCATCACAACTGCCAACATAGCGCAAAATGCTTCGCACTTTTTCCACATAAAGCGCGGCTTCATTTGCCGAACGCATATCGGGTTTTGATACAATCTCCATCAGCGCAATACCGCATCGGTTAAGGTCAATCAGGCTTTTAGCGGGTTTTTGATCATGCAGAGATTTACCCGCATCTTGTTCTAAATGCAATCTTTCAATGCCGATAGTTTTTATCTCGCCACCAACATCAATCATCACCGTGCCTTCCGATATGATAGGCTTATCAAATTGCGAAATCTGATAGCCTTGTGGCAAATCGGCATAAAAATAATTTTTGCGAGCAAAGATAGAAATATGATTAACCACTGCCCCTAATGCCAGCCCACTCTTAATGGCTTGATGCACACATTCTTGATTAAGCACGGGCAACATCCCCGGCATTGCCGCATCAACCAATGTGACTTGTGCATTGGGTTCCGCACCAAACGCAGTAGAAGCAGTGGAGAATAATTTTGATTGGCTAGCGACTTGCGCATGAATTTCTAGCCCTATCACCAATTCCCATTCACCTGTATTGCCCTTAATAAGATTATTCACCATCAGCCGATAATCCCTTGCGACAAATAATTCCTTGTGGCTGTGCAGTAAAGCCGATTTCGGATTCAAAAATATCAGCCACTTGCAAAAGCCGTGGCTCATCAAAATGCTGACCAATAAACTGCACCCCTAATGGCAAACCATCTTGATTTAAGCCCGATGGCACCGAAAGCGCAGGCAAGCCCGCCATTGATGCAGGTACGGTAAAAATATCAGAAAGATAGGCTTGCACGGGGTCTAGCCCAAATGTGGCAATCGGTTCAGCCGCGTTTGGCGTGGTGGGGGCTAAAATAACATCGCATTGCGTGAATGCTTGCCCGAAATCTTGCAATATCAAACGTCTTACTTTTTGCGCTTTGAGGAAATACGCATCATAATAGCCTGCCGATAACACATAGGTGCCAATCAAGATGCGCCGTTTTACTTCATCACCAAAGCCTTCGGCACGGGTTTTACGATACATCTCATCTAGCGTATCCACATCATCAGCGGTGCGATGCCCATAACGCACACCATCATAGCGCGATAAATTACCCGAAGCTTCCGCAGGTGCAATCACATAATAGGCAGGCAGTGCATATTCAGTCATTTTTAGCGAAATCGGCACAATTTCTGCGCCCGCTTGTTGCAATAATTCCTGTGCTTGCTGACAATTTTGCTTAATCTCGCCATCTAAATTATCGGGGAAATATTCTTGCGCCACACCGATTTTCAAGCCCTTAATTGATTGCCCGAACGCCCCGTGAAAATTCGGCACTGCTTTGCGTGATGTCGTCATATCGCGGGCATCATGTCCGCACATAATTTCTAGCAATAATGCACCATCCCATACTGTTCGTGCCAATATGCTGGCTTGGTCAAGTGATGAGGCGAATGCCACCATACCATAGCGCGAGCATCTGCCATAGGTGGGCTTAATGCCGACTGTGCCAGTAAGTGCCGCAGGTTGCCGAATCGAGCCACCTGTATCACTGCCCGTTGCCGCAGGAATCGCCCGCATCGCCACCGATGCCGAGCTACCGCCCGAAGAACCACCGGGAATTAAATCGGTATCACTGCTGATGGCATGATTGCCATTCGCCCGCCACGGATTAGCCACATTACCATAACAGCTGTTTTTATTGGCAGAACCCATTGCAAACTCATCTTGATTCAGCTTGCCAATGGTGATACTACCTGCTTGTTCTAGCCTATCAATCACAGTGGCAGTATAAGGTGGCTTAAAACCGCTTAAAATCTTGCTTGCCGCTTGGGTATCCATACCATTGATAGCGAATAAATCCTTATGTGCCAGCGGTATGCCATCTATTTTGCCCGCCTTGCCTGTTTTACGACGTTCATCACTTTGGCTTGCATTTTTTCGCGCACTATCTTCGGCAATGTAGCTATAGATATTCAGTTTTTTGGCTTGTTCAGCATTATCAAGCGCAGATTGGGTGAGTTCTGACGCGCTGAAATCGCCCTTATCCAACCCATCTAGCATTTGCTTGATGGTGAGCTGCATGAGGTTATTGCGTATATTATCGTTAGGCATTATCAACCACTTTCGGCACCACGAAAAAGCCCATCTCGCTTTCAGGCGCGTTTTGTAGCACCTTATCGGCAATATTATCTTCGGCAATACTATCGGCGCGCCATACAGCTTGTTCTAACATCGGGCTGATTAAGGGTTCAACATTATTAGTATCAACTTGCGAAAGCTGACCGACATAATCTAGAATTTTATTCAAATCCTGTTGCAATTGCGCTTCGGCCTGTTCGGAAATTTCTATATTCGCCAAACCTGCAATGCGCCTTACGATGGTATTATCAATGCTCATACTTTGTTTTACTAGCCAAACTTGCGTTCAGGTGCAAGTGTTTTTTGCCAATACCAACATCTTTCATGTTTCGCGCTGAATCCAGCCACCACCTAGCACCCTATCGCCATGATAGCAGACGGCAGCCTGCCCTGGGGCAATGCCATATTGTGGTTTAGTGAAATGCACGCGCATCTTATCGGTTTGCCGTTCAAGTCTTGCCTGTATTGGCGTCATCACCGAACGATATTTAACCATAACAGACTGTTGCATCAGCGCATCATCTTCCATAAACCAGTTGCAATTACCAAGCAGAATCGATTCATTGCCCAATGCTTGTTTTTCGCCCACAATCACGCGCTGATGTTTGGCATCTAGTTTCAGCACATAAAGCGGTTTTGTATCGTCTCCAGCACCGCCACCGTCGCCCATTCCGCCGCCAATACCTATGCCTTTTCGCTGCCCTATTGTGTAATGGGCAATCCCCTTATGCTGACCCAAAATATTGCCTGCCATATCAACAATATCGCCACCAACAAATGCTTCGGGGCGTAATTTTTCTAATATTGTGCGGTAATTGCCATCTGGCACAAAGCAAATATCTTGGCTTTCGGCTTTTGCCGCCACAGGCAGGCGGTAATATTCTGCCATTTGGCGCGTTACCGCTTTATCTTGCCCGCCCAATGGAAAATAAAGCGTTTCAAGTTGCGCGGCGGTGGTGGCAAATAAGAAATAGCTTTGGTCTTTTTTGTCTTGCACTGCCCTATATAGCAATGCTACGCCATCATGCACTTGTTTTCTGATATAATGCCCCGTTATCAAAGCATCGGCACCTAGCCGCTTGGTTTCCGCCAGTAAATCGTTAAATTTCACCGATTGATTGCAACGCACACAAGGCAGAGGCGTTTCACCACGCACATAGCTATCGGCAAAATCATCAATCACCGATTGCTTGAAGCGGTTTTCGTAATCTAGCACATAATGGGTAATGCCCAAATGCGCCGCCACATTGCGGGCATCATGAATATCTTGCCCCGCGCAACAGGCGCCTTTGCGGGCAGGGGCGGTGCTAGTATCGCCATGATTATAAAGCTGTAACGTAATGCCGATCACCTGATAGCCTTTTGCTTGCATAATCGCCGCCGCTACCGATGAATCCACACCGCCCGACATGGCAACCACCACGCGGATATCACGCGCAGGACGCAGTAATATATCAGCAGGCATGATTTCTGATATTTCTGCTTTTGGTAATGTATGTTCAGCTAAATGATTCATAATAGCACCACATTAGCTGATGCACGGATGATAATCAAGAATTGCTTTATTTCCACTTGACTTTACCAAAGCAATGTTATAGTTTTGGGCTTCAATTTACATAACCTTACTCTGCTTATGTTAAGCAGGGTTCATAGTAAAGAATGATTATATCTTTACTACATTAGCCGAAAGGGAATATTAATGCCGATTTACGAAACGGTGTGTATTTTGCGCCCAGATTTATCTA
>JAHZMA010000063.1 GCA_022599575.1 Alphaproteobacteria bacterium
TATGCTAGATGCGCCTGTTACCGCCCGATGCTGATATTGGGTGCATTGTGCGCCAGTAATCTCACCCATCACTGGGCATGGCACATCGGCGCGGATATACATATCCTTAACCCTTGCTTCAACACGTCTTAAATCGCCTGTGTAAGCGTTTTTCAAAACGGTTGAAATCAAAGCCGCGCTATAGCCCATTGCCTCAGCCACTGCGCTTTGTGATGTCTCATCACATTTTTGTGCTAAAATAATAACCCATTCTGGAATGTCGCGGGCATTTATAGTATCAAGGGGGGTGCGACTTGACTTCTCGGGCGTGAGGACGGAGCCCACGCCCTTGTCAAGCCCCCCCCTTGATACTATGAAAGCTGTGCTTAATACTAGCATCTAGTTCTTTAGCAACACCCCAACACTCATTTACCCGTGCCACTGATTGCCCCGCCTCGCGGTTCTTGCCGCTTCCTTGTTGAAAACCTCTATGCATTAGCTTATCTCCTTGTCGCTGTTAGGGTCGTATCCTTTGTTTTGGCTTTGTTGTGGCGCAAGCGGACCTATATCCCGCTTCAACACCCATTTGCCGTTAAATTCAACCAAGCCCCATTGTTTCAATCTTTGTAAAAATTTCTTGATGGTTGTTTTTGGCACCCCATCAATAGATGCTAATAATTCAGCTAGCGTGAATTTTTTTAATTTACGCACCGCCACCCATATTTGCTGATGGGCTTGCTTATTAAGCGCAGGCTTGCCATCACGGGTCAACATCGGTGCTTCATCGGTTGGAAATTGATTGCTAATGCCAAAAATAACGCGTTTATTCGCGCCATAGAAACCAAGCTTCCGCAACAAGCCTGCTTTAACATAGCGTGGCAAATATTCATCCACATCACCAGCCGAAACTGTGCCTAATGCCATTAAACAGCCTCTGCTGAACAGTATCTTTTTATCAGCGCCGCCATTGGTCAGCATCATAATAGTGGCGTGAACATTCGCACCACCAATCCGCGCCCTAGCTTTCAAATCGTTACTCATTAGCTTGCGCTTCCGAAATCTTTAAGATTACGATAGGCAGGCAGTTGCCCTATGATGGGTAATTCTTGCCATGCATCAATGCCAACATTTTTAACATTCGCATCCACCGCGTAATTTAACACCGCATTTAACATGGTTGATGCCCGCCGCACGATGCCTTTCGCATGGCTGAATAATCTATCTTGCAATTCCTTGCTGATGGTAATGTTGGGCGCGTAAATCGGCATTAACACCGCAAACTCATCACGGGTAAGCGGTGGCATTTGTCGATATTCTAAAACGCGGTCGGCAAAATTCGCAAATTCTTGAATATTTTGCGGCAATGCTTCCTCGCCCATCAGCAAAATCGGCACACCCGTCATATCATAAATCTTGCGAATATCATCAAGCAATAAGCGGTTAATACTCAGCACCAAATGCGCTTCATCAATCAAAATAATTGATGGTGCGTTACCACTAGAATTTAAGAAATTAATCACCTGCATTGCCAGCGCAGGGATTGTTTTTGCAGGGATTAAACCCATCTCTTTTGCTAAAATTTCAAAGAAACTCTTGCGCGTGAAAAATGGGCATAATTCAATATGAACCGCGTTAAACATATTTATCAGCTGAATGGCCGTGAATGTTTTACCAGTGCCGGGGTGTCCTGATATTACCCCAATACCGGGCAAGTTCGGGTGGCGATTGATTAGCTTATCAGCCAAATCAGATGCCTGATGCACCACTTCTAACATTGCGAATGTAGGTGGGTTGATATTATTATTATTTTCTGCCATAATTAAATCTCCGTAGTAATTAGGTTATTATTCAGTTCGCCCGATAGTGTTACTAGCACTATCGGGCGGGTTGTTTTTATTGGTGATTAAGTCTTCGCGCTGTTTGCGCTTGGTATATTCGGGCGTTGCCGAATATTCTTTTAGCCAAGCTGTTTCATCAGGGCTTAACGAAAACCCTTCATCTATCAGCTTCCACAAATTCTTTGCTTTTTGCCAGCGATGCGCCGCTGTTTCTGGTAATTCTATAATATGGGGGGCTTTGCAACCTGCATCTTGCTTATGTTGAGCACCAGCGGGGGGATTATCAAGGGGGGTCTTCACAAGGGCGTGGGCTCTGTCCTCACGCCCGAGAAGTGAAGTCGCACCCCCCTTGATATTATTATCCGCGCCCCCCATATTATGAAGCACGTGTAGGTTAGCTGGCGCTTGCCCATTTTGAATTAGCCGTTGTATATCCTTGCCCGCCATCTTGCGCTTCAGTTTGCCAATTTCCTTGCGTTTTTCTTCTGCACGGTCTGCCATCTGTTCGGCAAATGCAGTTGCAACAAGCTCGCGCCCCTCACCCTTACGCCTACTATTTTCAGCAGTGAATAAAAACGTCAAGCCATCCTCAGCAAAACAATGCACCATGCCCAAATCATCTTCATCTAACCTGATAAATATCCGTGTGCCAATCATTGAACGCATCAGCGGATGCACAAAATTTGCGCTTTCCACCGTTACGCCTTTTTTGGCAATCACCCTATGCCCACCATTGGCGGGTGGTGCAAGGAATAAACGCAACATATCGGTATCAATAAATTGCGGGCTGTAGCCCGAAAGTGCCAGCTGTTCGGCGGGGCTTTTATTTTCTAACCCACCATGCTTGCGGTAGAAATATCTGTTTTCTGCCCACGCGTCACAGCGGTTTGCTAACTCATCAGCGGTGATTTCAGCAGCATAACGCGCCACCTCATCTAACCCGTGCCTTTGCGCGAATGATTTCATTGATTGAATTTGCTTGCGCCGTTCCACATTATGCCCGATATAACCGGGCAGA
>JAHZMA010000064.1 GCA_022599575.1 Alphaproteobacteria bacterium
AAATACCATCCATGATGAAAGCGGTGTTATCACCAGCTTCCGCCACAAGGGTAAGGGAATCATTCGTTCCTGCGGTAATAGATGTGGCGGTAACAGGGTTAGCCGCCGCTTTTGAAGCGCTAGTCAATGCAAATGTATCAAAATATTCGGTGCGCTCAACCCCGAATGCACCATAATAATAGCTTGTTGCATCAGTTAAAGCGAATGTGCCGCCAAATTCCCACGCCCTGCCACCATAAAAGCGTGCATCAAGCGTGCCTGATAAACCGCTAGCAGTAACAGTGCCACTGATATTATTGGCGGTATAAGTTAATGCAGTTGTGCTGAAATCAAGCAGGTCACTCACATTAGTATTATCCGCTTTTTTAGTGTTTTCGCTTGCAATCGTTACATTATTTGCGCCAAAATCAACGGTGGCTGTTACATCAAAAATAGTGGCATAGCCTGCATCATTATCATTCACATCATTATCATAAATGCCCTTGCCCTTGCCGTTAAATGTAGCCGAGCCTGATAGAGGAATATCGTCATCATCAGTTTCAATACCCGCAATCATCATGCCCATTTTATTATATTTTATTGGTGAAGTATTTGTCTCGGAAAAATCAGCATCCTGCGCTTTGTTCCAGCTGATATACGCCATATAGTTTGAATCAGAATCATAACCGAAAATCGTGCTTCTATCTATAGTCGTATTTGTATATGTTTCATCAGCATAAATTTCTGCCGATATAGCAGTGCCATCAGATATGAACTTAACAGTAGGTAAATGAGCTGTATCAGATAAAATTGGTGTGCGTGATAGGGTTGCAGTGCGCGTAACTGTTAAACCCTTTGGATTTAATTCATCATCAACCAGCCACGTAACGCCCTCTGTTCGCGTGTAATTAGTGCTATCATTGAATAATACTGCTAAACCTTGCACGGTAATATCAATGGGGTTTTCTGCCGTCGCGGCATCAGCGAAAGCTTCAAGCGAAGTATGGCCTTTATCATCAGTAGCCTTTTGATTTGCTACTGTTATCGTGTTAAGTTCGCGGGTAAAATTAAAATCTTCTGTCGTGTCGGGGCGGCTAATATTAACATCGCCAGTGCTACCGCCACTACCACCACCGCCACAAGCGGTTAGCGCGATAGAAAAAATTAGTGTTGTAATGATTGAAAATTGTGATTTCATCATAACTTATCCCCTTGAAAATATTATCATATGAAATGATACTAAAATATCATCATATGTTATGATACTATTAGTGTATAGTATCATAACATATTTTGCAATAAAAATAGGAAGTAAGTCTGTATTTTTGAGGACAAGCCAAATAAATGCCCAACCAGATAAAATTATTGTGACAGATGTTTCTTTTGGCATATATTTTGCTTAATATTGATTGGGATAGTATGTTTTGCATATGGCATATGATAATATGGAAACGGAGGATTAGATAATGAGTAGTGATATAGATTTACGGTTAGGGTTAGGGCGTGCGGTTCGCTCTACATTACAGACTTTGCAAGAGAATAGGAATTTAACCGAACGCACCCATAATCGCTTAACCACAGGTAAGAAAATCAATTCGGTGGTTGATGGGGTGATAGATTATTTCCGCAGTGAGGCATTGATTGAACGCTCTAATATTTTTAGCCGTCGCCGCGACGAGGTTGACCAAGCGATTAGTAATCTTGAAGCCCATATCACTGCATTGGATTCGTTAGAAGAATTTATTGACCAGCTGAAAGGGCATGTTACAGCGGCACGTTCTAAAACCAACGCGGAAGATAAAGCCAGCTTCACTGACGCATTTCGTGAGGTAGGGCAGCAGATTTTGCTGCTTGTTAATGATGTTGACTATAATGGGTTGAATTTACTTGCCAGCGATAACAGCATCTTAACGGTGCGGTTTTCCGATGTGGAAGAATCGCGCATTGATATTGTAGGGCAACAAGTGCTTGGTTCACGCGTTTCTGCGGGTGGTTTATTTAGCGAAGGCATTTACGATATTACCGCCGCCGCATTTTTGGGAAGTAATTTTGATTTAGGCTCAAGTGATTTTACAGGTTTTTCTAACATTGATAATAGCAATATTTCGCAATCAGATGTTTTGTATGAAAAATTGAGATTGGCAGAAACAAGGATAGAAAATATCACCCGTAATTTAGGCAATCGCGTGAGTTTGCTTAAGGGGCGTGAGGAGTTTCTATCGCAATATACCTCTGAATTGCTGATTGGTTCGGAAAAAATTTCGGTCGCTGACCTTGAAGAAGAAAGTGCAAATTCTAAAGCATTGGAATTAAAGCATCAGATTGCGCTAACTTCTATTACCAATGCTAACCGCAACCAAGAGTTTTTATTGCAGATTATCACCAACAGCTAATTGCTGCGTCTTTTTTTAGCAAAACTCTTTTTATTAGGGTTCTTTTTATCAGGACTAGCTTTATCAAAGCTCTTTTTATTGTCGCTGTTTTTATCCCTTTTATATCTGTCTGTTTTGTTATTGGGCTTTTTGCCAGTTTTATCCTTATCTTTGTGTTTGGTAAGGTTCATTTTATCGGCAGGTGCGAATGTGACATTGGCGGTGAGGGGGTCAGCTTCCATCACGATAACATCAATGCTTTGTTGGGTGGTGAAATAATCATTCAGTGATGCCCTTTGTTGGTATCGCCCGCGCTGATATTGTCCACGCCTTTGTTGCGGAAACAGCAACCTTGCGGGTAAAAACCCTTCAACGCGTGTATCATCAAGCCTGATAAACAGTCCAGCATCGCTGATATAGGTGATAATACCGCTCATTTTTTTATCGATATAATTTTCAGCCATTTGCGCGCTATAGCGGTCAAAACAGGCATATTCGCATTTTTGAGCATTGCGTTCGGTAACTGAAATATGGGTACAAATATCGTCATTGATGATGGGTTGGCTGGTTTCATTATTACTGGTATCAAGCAAAAATACTAAAGCACGATGCACTAGCAAATCGGCATAGCGTCTGATGGGCGATGTGAAATGACAATAATGATGCAACGCCAATCCGAAATGCCCGATATTCTCGCGCGCATAAACCGCTTGCGCTTGTGCGCGTAAGGTGGCATCGGTAATCAATGCATAAAAATCTCTTCCTTTGGCGCGCTGTAATAATTGCTGATAATCCTTACTATGATTGCCCATTCTTTTTGGCATCTCTAGCCCTAAATTAATGGCGGTCAGGCGTAATTCTTCGGCTTTTTCTTTGGAAGGCATATCATGAATCCGATAGACACAACCCACCATTTTTTCGGTCAAAAATTGCGCCACTGCCACATTGGCGGCAATCATGGCCTCTTCAATCATTTGATGAGAATCTAAACGCGGTGTAGGGGTGATATCAATGGGCAGAAAATCCTTATCAAAATTGATACGATATTCGGTTCGTTCTAAATCAATCGCGCCACGTTTTTTGCGCTGTAACTGTAATTGCTGATAGGCTTGATACAGGCAATCAAGTTGCGGTTTTAGCTTGTGCGGTTTCAGCGAATCCAATTTCAGCTTTTCGTTTCTTTTGGGCTTATGGCTATGCACAATCTTTTCAGCCTGTTCGTAAGTAAGGCGGGCAGCTGAATGAATAAAGGCACGAAAAAATTCACTATCGGCAATCGCGCCATTTTTCAATATGTGCATTTTTGCCACCAACACTGGACGGATTTGATTGGGCACCAGCGAGCATAAATCATTGCTCAGCCGTTCGGGCAACATTGGCACTGCCATATCGGGCAGATAAACCGAATTGCCACGTTTCAACGCTTCTTTATCAAGCGGGCTATGGGCGGGAACATAATGGCTAACATCGGCAATCGCCACATATAGAATCAGCGTGTCAGTATCGGGGTGATGGGTCGCATAAACAGCATCATCAAAATCTTTGGCATCAGCGCCATCTATGGTAACAAAAGGCAAGTCAGTTAAATCCACGCGTTTATTTTTTTTACCTGTAGGCGGTTCAAAAGGGGTAAGTTGCTTTGCCTGTTGCAACACACCATCAGGGAAATTAAGTGGGATATTATATTGCGCCAATGTGATATAGCTTAACGCATGGGGTTCATTCTGGCGGCATAATCGCGTGTAAGATTTAATGGCTAGCTTCAATTTTTCTTGCTTTAAGATCGCGCTGATTAAATCACCATGCTTTAAGCCTTGCTTTTGCACCCATTTTGTATCAAGCTGTAAATCCAGTCGATTTTTACTGGTTCGGCTCATCGCGCTGTAAAACCACCATTCCCCACGGTTTTGTGAAATCATGCCGATGGTGACCGCTTCGGTTTGGGGTGTGATAAGATGCAAAATATGGGCGTGATAATAAGTATCGCCATTTTCATCATCGCCATTTTCATCATCATTGGCAATTTGGTGAAGCTCTAACCTTGCCAATATATGGTCGTCGGTTTTTGGAGCAAATCTTTTATGTTTGGCAAGAAAGATAGGGTGCTGAACGCTATCATCGGGATTAAGTGGCGTTAAAGCAATATCACCATTTCCATCGGGCGGTAATATTTTCAACCATAAAGCCGATGGATGGGCGGTGGTTTTTTTAGGCATTTATTTTTTTGTCTGTTTCTTTTCAGTTGTTTTTTTAGTCGTTGGTTTTTTAGCAGAGGTTTTCTTGGCAGTTGTTTTCTTAGCGGCTGTCTTTTTCGCAGGTGCTTTTTTAACAGGCGTTTTAATGATTATTTTTTTCGCGCCCTGTGCCAGCAATTCCAGTGCGGTCTCTAAATCGGTGCTTTGTGCATCGGCTTTACGCCCCACTGCGGCATGTTCATCATGATGCTGAATATAATAGCCATAGCGTCCGTAGCGCAATAGCACATCATGCCCGCTATCAGGATGTGTGCCTAATGTGATACCGCGTTTCTTTTTGATGCTTTCACTCACCAGCTCAACGGCACGGTTAATACCAACTTCCAGCACATCATCTGATTTAAGCGATACAAAATTATCGCTCACTTTCAAGAAAGGACCAAACCGCCCAATACCGCCCGTAATCATCTCACCTGTCTCAGGATAAATACCAATATCGCGTGGTAATGCCAATAATTGCACCGCTAAATCCATGGTAACATGATTGGCATTATAGATGCGTGGCAGGGGTGCGCGTTTGGGTTTAGGTTCGGCAGGTTTTTTCTTTCTGCCTTTTGCTTTTGGTTTTGCCTCTTCTGGGGGTGGTGGCGCAGATTCGGCAGGGTCTGGCTCTTGTTGCAGATATAACCCGTAAGGCCCTTTACGCAGGCTGATTTCTTTTCCGTTAACAGGATGCGCGCCTAATATTTTCGGGAATATCATCTCGCCATTCTCATCATCTTGCCCGTTTTCTTCCATCCCTAATTGCGCGGTATAGCGGCATTCAGGATATTGGTCGCAAGCGATGAACGCGCCAAATTTACCCGTGCGTAGCGATAAGCGCCCTTGTTTGCATGAGGGGCATTCGCGTTTTTGCTCACTGGTTTTATCGTCAGTGGCAGCAAAATAATGAAAGGCGAGTTTCTCATCAAGCTGTTTGCTCACATCAGCAGGCGTTACTTCTTCAACCCTATCAATCAGCTTGCCCATATCAGTCCAGAATTTGCCAAGCAGGCTTTTCCATTGCATCGCGCCATGCGAAATTTCATCAAGCTGGTTTTCTAAATGGGCGGTGAAATCATATTCCACCTGCTTTGGAAAATATAATTCTAAAAAGCTAACAATGATGCGCCCAATATCATCAGGAATGAAGCGTTTTTTATCCAGATGGACATATTTACGATTAACCAATACTTGCAAGATAGACGCATAGGTGGAAGGGCGGCCAATGCCTAATTCTTCCAGTTTTTTTACCAACGAAGCATCGGAGTAACGGGGGGGGGCTTGCGTAAAATGTTGGCTAGGCGTTACATCTTGTTTGTTTAATGCTTCATTTTCGGTAAGTTTTGGCAGTAAGCGGTCATTGTCATTGTCATTTTGTTGGGTATCACCATCCTTATGGTTAGGCTCGTCATCACGCGATTCCATATATAGCTTTGAAAAGCCATCAAACAGCATGATTGAGCCATTGGCGCGAAATGTAATATTTTTATCAGCATTCGCTATATCAGCCGCTACTTTTTCAAACTGGGCATTTGCCATTTGCGTGGCAAGGGCGCGTTTCCAAATTAACTCATAAAGTTTGGCTTGGTCGGCATCAAGGAATTTACGAATATCGCTAGGGGCAAATTCAAAATGAGTGGGGCGGATTGCCTCATGCGCTTCTTGCGCGTTTTTCACCTTGCTTTTATAGCGGCGCGGGCTATCAAGCAGATATTGTTTGCCGAATTTTTGTGCGACTAATGATGTGGCGTTTTGTATCGCCTCATCAGAAAGATTAACCGAATCCGTCCGCATATAGCTAATCAACCCGATGGTTTTGCCTTTAATATTAATGCCCTCATATAATTTTTGCGCCACCATCATGGTATGTTGTGCGCGAAAATATAATTTACGCGCCGCTTCTTGCTGCAGAGTTGAGGTGGTAAAAGGCGGGGGCGGGCTACGTTGCACATTGCTTTTTTTAATGTGCATGATGCTGTAATTTTGCGCTGCACATTGCGTGGTGATGCGGGTGGCATCAGCTTGGTTGTTGATTGAAAATTTGCCTAATTTTTCACCATCAAAATGGGTAAGACGGGCAGGGAACACTATTTTTTCTTTTTGTGAATCTTGCTTTTGAAATTGCGCTTCAACCGTCCAAAATTCTTGTGGGTTAAATAACTCAATTTCATTTTCGCGCTCACATACCAGCCTGAGTGCTACCGATTGCACACGCCCTGCCGAACGGGCGGCACGCGATATTTTGCGCCATAATAAAGGTGAAATTGAAAAGCCTACCAAATAATCTAAGGCGCGGCGCGCAAGATAGGCATCCACCAAATCTTGATTGATGTCACGGGCATTATCAATCGCTTTTTGCACGGCGGTTTTGGTGATTTCATGGAATACCACACGTTCGGTGGTTTTATTTTTCAGCTTATCTTGCAACACAGAATGTAAATGCCATGCAATCGCTTCACCCTCACGGTCAGGGTCGGTGGCAAGGATAAGTTTATTGGCTGATTTTAAGGCAGTTTCAATTTGTTTGAGGCGCGGACCAGCGCGTTCGCTTAACTCCCAGCGCATGGCAAAATCCTCATCAGGCAATACCGAATCTTTTTTAGAAGGCAAATCGCGGATATGCCCATAGCTAGCCAGCACCTGATAATCTTTGCCCAAATAACCAGCAATGGTTTTGGCTTTGGCAGGCGATTCTACAATGACAAGATTTTCAGCCATAAAAATTATTCCGTTAATGAGCTAATAACAAGCCTACTATTTACAGCAAAAGAAAATAAAAGGCAAACAATATCGTGTACTATTAAAACCATTGTAAAAAATAGGGGCGGGTGGTATATATTTTAGCGGTTGCTTTTTTCAGGCACTTATATTATATAGTCTAAGCGTAGCAGTATTTTATAAGGAGTCATCAGGATGAAAAATAAATATTTATTATGTTTACCATTTTTTGTAGGGTTATTACCACTGAATGCCCATGCCTATCTTGACCCTGGTACAACGGGCATTATTCTACAGGCATTGATTGGTGGGTTTGTAGCAGCGATGGCATTTTTATCGGTGATGCGTCATAGAATTACTGATTTTCTCAAAGGTTTGTTCGGTAAAAAATCTGATAGTCAATCAGAAGAAAAATAAAAATTGATGGCACAAAAAGATAAAGGCTCTTTTCGTGACCCTTCTGGTTATGTGTTTACGCATAATGAACGCGTTTTAAGAAATGTCACCAAACATGGCGCGCAACAATATGAAGCAGTGCGCGATGCTGGTTTGTTTGATGTGCTTTATGATAAAGGGTTTATTGTAAAAACCACCGAACTTGACGCGCAAGAGAAGAAAAAACTCGGTTTTATCGATAAAAATTTTACTGATGAGGGGTGCGCCTATTTATTAGAGCATGAGGTAATCCCTTACATTTCATATCCTTACGAATGGAGCTTTGAGCAATTAAAAACTGCCGCTTTGCATCATTTGGATTTGCAATTATTTTGCTTCGATAAGGGCTTTGTGCTGAGCGACGCCACTGCCTATAACATTCAATTTATTGGTGCGCGCCCTGTATTTATTGATATTTTATCATTGAAGCCTTACAAACAAGGTGAGTTTTGGCAAGGTTATCAACAATTTTGTATGCAGTTTTTATATCCGCTGATATTGCAAGCGAAAGTCGGTATCAATTATCAGGCACTTTATCGTGGCACTTGCGAAGGTATTAGCGCAAGCGATTTGCGCGCGATGCTATCATGGCGCGATAAATTATCGTTGCTCACCTATTTGCATGTTACTTTGCCAGCGAAATTAGATAGGAAACGGATTAATAATCCTGATGCGGTGATGAAAAATGCCGCCAAACAAAGACAATTAAGTGCGAATGCTTATCGTGGTTTTTTGGGTGCGATGCGCCGTGCGGTGATGGGGCTTAAGCCCAAAGGCAAAAATAGAACAGTATGGAATAATTACGAAATTGAACAAATTTATGTGAGCGAAGAATTACAACAAAAACGTGATTTCGTGGCAAAATTTGTAAAAACTGAAAAGCCCAATATGCTGTTTGATATTGGCTGTAATCTAGGCGGTTATTCATTACTAGCGCGTGAATCAGGTGCTGAATATGTGGTTGGCTTTGATTTTGATAGTGGGGCGATTGATGTTTCTTACCAGCGCGCTGGTAAGGTTGATAATTTTTTGCCATTATTATTTGATGCCGCAAATCCTAGTCCCGGGATTGGTTGGCGCGGTGCAGAACGGCAAAGTTTTATCACCCGTGCCAATGCTGATGCGTTGGTTGCGCTTGCATTTGAGCATCATTTGCTGATTGCCAAAAACATCCCGATGGATGATTTTATCGATTGGTTGCTATCATTGGCAAAAAGCGGTGTGGTAGAATTTGTGCCAAAAAATGATGAAACTGTACAGAAAATGCTGACCTTGCGCGAAGATATTTTCCATGATTACACGCAAGAAAATTTTGAAAATTTGTTACAAAAATCAGCAAAAATTATTGAGCAAAAAATCATATCAGCATCGGGGCGCACGCTTTATTGGTATCAGCAAAAATAGAGATCTGGCATGATTTTTTTCAAAAAAATTCTTTTTAGTATTTCAAAATGGCTGAATCAATTACAGCCCGATATATTCACCATTTTGATGAGCCTGTTCTTATTTTTAACCTTGCTAGAAAAAAACGGTCAACAATTAAATCCGTCTGAAACATGGTATATGTTTTTTTATATTTGCGTGATTCTGATAGTGCAATTCATCATTTTGACGGTGGCGCGTGTTAGAAAAATTTCATCGGTGCGCTTTCATTTATTGGCAACATTTTTCTTTATCTCTAATTTATTTTTCATTTATCTGGCAAATTATCCTAGCTTTTTAGAAGCCAATTTTTTACTACAGTTTTTATTGTTGGCGGGCGTGGCTTTATTTTTTTATGCAATGATTCATTACTCACAAGGTTGGGTGTTATCACTATGGTTGGCATTGATGCTTTTCACCACCGCAGAAGATATTTTTGACCAGCATAGCTATTTGCTTGATAAAATATTGCCGCCACCATTGCATGAATTGCCTAAAAATTATCAATTTCAAACCTTCACCCATAAGCCGAATGTCTATATATTGGGCTTTGATGCCATGCTACCCGAAATATTGGCACGTGATATGCTAGAATATGGCGACGCGCCTATCCCCTATATTGATGCGCTGAACGCGTTAAATGCCAAGATTATTCCCAATACATTTACCCATATCCCCTATACGATTGGCAGTTATTCATCATTATTGGCATTGGATATTGGCTGGTATAATAATATTTATGGCGGGTATTACCGCACTGGTCGCGAGATGATAAGGGGTGTGCAATGGACGCCAACCTATGATTTGTTTGATAAAAATGGCTATGATTTACGCTTGCTTTATTATTCTGATTATTTCAAAAGCGCGTTTAATGTTAATAATGACGCAAACCCCGTGCAATATGAATTTTTTCAAGGCGGTGGTATTTGCAATCACGTTAATTCACCCTATGCGTTTTGGGGTTTTTGCTATGTTGCATTGGCGCGTAATAAATCGCAAATCCATGCTTACACAAACGAAGAAGAGTTTCATTATGGCGAGATAGAAAAATCTGCTGAAATTGCCGCGCAAGATAAAACGCCAACATTCACAGTTTTTCATACCCAGCATCCGGGACATACTTATGGCAAATATAGTGTGCGTAACCGTGATGATGTAGAGGCTTATTTCGACTATTACCGTGAAGGTGCAAGCAAAGTGGCGCGCTATATCAAGGATTATGTTAGGCTTATCCGCAAACATGACCCCGATGGCATTATTATGATTATCAGCGATCATGGTACATTCTTAACCAAAGGCATTGATGCTGATAACATTCCTGCCGATAGCCCTTATGATGCAAAAGATATTTTCAACGATTACCATGCGGTAACGATTGCCACGCTTGACCCTATGGGGTGTAACATTGCCGAACCTGTGGTAACCGCTTTGGTGGATATGATGTATAACCTTATTACCTGCTTAACAGATGGCAAGCCAGTGCTAAAAAACCGCTATAATAGCGAGGTTGATTTTATTGATTATTTATATAATCCGTGAGTAATGAGAAAATAGAAATGCGACAACAAAAATTAGATAAAATTTTTAGACCATTGCTAAACATTAATCCATTATTATTTGCCATGTTGTTTGGTTATGCGTTCCTGCTGGATATGTTGGAACGTACTGGGCATTTTATGGTGGCGCGTGATATGCTGTTGTTATTCCTGTATGGTAGTATCATCTTATTATTGCAATATTTCATTGCTAAAAAAATCAAACCATATTGCAAGCATATCAATATTTATTATGGCATTATCGCATTATTATTTGTTACCAATGTGCTTGGCTTTTATTTGTTAAGTTATGGGCGATATATACAAGCATCATTGTTTTGGCAAATCCTAGTAGTCTTGATAGTCGCAGGCTTGTTTTATCTGGTGATTAAATATAGTGAAAAATGGGTGTTTCTTGTTACTTTATTGGTGATTTATTCACTGTTTTTTGCAGGGGCAACGTCAGGTAAAACAAAAATTCTTGATAAGATAGGTGGCGTAGAAAGTGCATTGCCAGAAAATTATACCCCACAAGATTTTACCCGTAAGCCGAATATTTATTTGCTCTCTTTCGATTCAATGATACCATATAATGTAGCACAAAATTTACTTAATTTGCAACCGTCAGAATTGCCTGATTATTTTGATGTTTTGCAAAAAAATAATGCTGTACTGGTACCCAATGCTTTTACACATTTACCAACAACTTATGGCGCGTTTTCATCATTACTAGCGTTAGATATTAAATGGTATCGTTCATTATATGAAGAGAAGCATTATGGCAGCGAAATGATAACTGGCGTGCAATGGACACCTACCTATGATATTTTTGACCGAAATGGCTATGATTTACAGATGGTGTATGAGAGTGATTTCTTTGGCACCCCAATACGCGATACCAATAAAAAAGTAGATTATTGGTATAAAACCAGTGGCAAAAATTTTTGCGACCATATTGATATTTCTTACGCATTATGGGGCTATTGCGCCATTAAATCTGTTTTCGTCACATATTCTAACGCCAATAGTAACATTGATAATATCTATCATGATAGATTGCAAGCGGCGGCACAATCAGCAAAGCCAACATTCACAGTTTCCTATACTTATAGTCCGGGACATACATCATTGTCACATAATGGCAATGATTTAGAACAAGTGAATAAATATAAGAAATTTTTCTTATCGCGTAGTGTGGGCACGGCAAAAATTTTACAAAATTATATTGATATTATTCGCGTCGATGATAAGGAAGGCATTATTATCATTTTTGCAGACCATGGTGCGGGGGTAACGCGGGGAATTAATGCTGATAATATCCCTGCCGATAGCCCTTATGACGCAAAAGATATTTTCAACGATTTTCATGCGATAACGATTGCCACGCTTGACCCTATGGGATGCCAAATTGCTGAACCTGTTGTAACCACATTGCTAGATATGATGTATAATCTGATTACCTGCTTAACAGATGGCAAGCCAGTGCTGAAAAACCGCGATAACAGCGAAGCGGAATTTATTGATTATCTCTATGACCCAATAGTAAGCCAGTAACCCCCACGCAATTTTGGCGCATCATTATCACAAGCGCCATTCACATACGATTTTTAATCAAATCATCTACCACTGAAGGGTCGGCAAGGGTTGAGGTATCGCCTAGATTATCCAACTCATTGCAAGCGATTTTACGTAAAATACGGCGCATAATTTTGCCCGAACGGGTTTTCGGCAATCCTGGTGCCCATTGCAATTTTTCAGGCTTGGCAATTTTACCGATATGGTTTGCCACCCAGCCCAGTAATTCTTGCCTCATCTCATCGCTTGGCTCAAGCCCGTGCATTAAGGTTACAAAGGCGTAAATACCACTGCCCTTAACATCATGCGGATAGCCAACCACTGCCGCCTCTGCCACCGCTTCATGCAATACCAACGCGCTTTCAATCTCAGCCGTGCCCAAACGATGCCCCGATACATTGATAATATCGTCCATTCTGCCTGTAATCCAATAATAGCCATCTTTGTCGCGCCTTGCGCCATCACCGCTAAAATAATAGCCCGGATATTGCACGAAATAAGTATCAATAAACCGCTGATGATCGCCATAAACCGAACGCATCTGACCTGGCCAGCTGTGAAGCACGCATAAAGCACCTTCGCCTTCGCCCTCAATGATATTCTGTTTCTCATCAACCAATACGGGTTGAATGCCAAAAAAGGGATTGGTTGCCGAGCCGGGTTTCAAGCCTGTTGCATTGGGTAATGGCGTGATTAAGAAACCGCCAGTTTCGGTCTGCCACCATGTATCGATAATCGGGCATTTCTTTTTGCCTACATTTTCATAATACCAACGCCATGCTTCGGGGTTAATCGGCTCGCCTACTGTGCCTAACACGCGCAAGGAATCGCGGTCGGTGCTGGCAAGAAACTCATCACCCTCAGCCATTAAAGCGCGAATCGCGGTGGGGGCAGTGTAGAAAATTGTTACCTGATGCTTATCGCAAATCTGCCAGAAGCGGCTATAATCGGGATAGTTCGGCACGCCCTCAAACATTAACGTAGTAGCACCATTGGCAAGCGGCCCATAGACAATATAGCTATGCCCCGTAATCCAGCCCACATCGGCAGTGCACCAGTAAATATCGCCCTCTTGGTAATCAAACGCATATTGATGAGTCATCGCCGCATAGGTGAGATAGCCACCTGATGTATGCAACACGCCTTTGGGTTTGCCCGTAGAACCAGAAGTGTAGAGAATAAACAGGGGGTCTTCGGCATTCATTTCGGCAGGTGGGCATTCATCTTCCACTGTATCATATAAATCGTGATACCATAGGTCGCGCCCCGATTGCATGGCAACAGCTGCGCCTGAATTTTTCACCACCAATGTTTTTTTCACAGCGCGCGATTGTTTCAACGCGTCATCAACTGTGTTTTTCAGCGCGATTGTTTTACCGCCACGAATGGATTCATCGGCAGTAATCACAAAATCAGATTCGCAATCATCAATGCGCCCCGCCAGCGCAGTGGCAGAAAAACCACCAAACACCACTGAATGCACCGCGCCAATCCTTGCACATGCTAGCATGGCATAGGTGGCTTCGGGTATCATCGGCATATAAAGCGTAACGCGGTCGCCACGTTTCACGCCGATGCTTTTCAGCACATTGGCGAATTTATTCACCTCGTGGTACAGTTCTAAATAGGTGATATGGCGTGATTTTGATGGGTCATCACCTTCCCAGATGATAGCGGTCTGCCCCGCACGGTCTTTCACATGCCTATCAACGCAATTATAACAGACATTCAACACGCCATCATGATACCAGCGCACGGAAAGATTATCTTTATCGTAATTGCAATCCATCACTGCATCGATGCTGTAGCGGCGAATCCAATCTAGCCGTTCGCCTTGCTTATCCCAAAACCCCGCAGGGTCTTCAATGGAATGTTGATACATTTGCTGATAGATAGCCTCGTTACATGATGTGCGCCCATCTTTTTGTTGCACGGGATAAAATTCTTCTAGCATCTTTTCCTCCTGACTCATAACGTAAAAACATGATGTTATCATAATGCAAGAGCAATGATGATGCAAGTATCTCGATACAAGTATTTTACAACACGCACCCCCTTTCGTCATTCCGTGCCAATGTGCAATCAGTGATTGCACATTGTAAGAGACACGGAATCCACAATGCGAGGGCGCAAGCCCTCACGGGAATCCCACCTCTGTATTGAGTAATCTGACACGCACGATGCTAATATTAAGTAACAGCGGGGGGTTGTTAAGGGGGGTTGCAACAAGGCGGGCAATCCCACGGATATGACCGCCGAGAAGTTGCATCGCACCCCCCTTAAATCATAAAACGAAACCGCAAAACCCCCCATAATTAATGTATCAAGACACGCAATTTATGAGTATTAAGCACAGCGGTGGGATTATCAAGGCATGTGCCTTAATGAGTATGAAGCACAGCGGGGGGCATGGGGGGCATTCGCAAGGGCGTGGGCTCCGTCCTCACGCCCGAGAAGCGAATTCGCGCCCCCCATATTATAAACGAAATTACCGCACCCCCCTTGATACCATAAACGGAATCATAACACGCACCGCCCTTTGTGCTATATACCCACAACACATACACCTCTCTATGTTCTGTTATATTACGAACAAAACACTATATTCTAAAAAAGTTCTAAATAAATATTGACATACATATATTTATGCGCTAATAATAAGAAACATACACGATATTAAATGGTGTATATCTCATAAAAACTCTGTTTGTTTGAGGAAAAACAATGAACAATCAAGCACTAACACCCCCATTACAAGCCATTGCGAATAAATTTAAGAACAACCAAAAATGCCGATTCACTGATATTGACCAACTCCATAAAACTGTGAGTAGCAAGCCAGCGATGCTACAACAGCTTGATACCAAAGCGCAAAAATCCATGAGTGACTATAAACATTGTTGCCCTAATATTGATAAAATCAGACGGAGTTCTTTATCAGGTATGAAATTACCGCAATTTATTACAGCCGTGAATTTTATCCTCGCCAATTTGCAGGAGAATGAATTTTCACTGCTGAATGCCTCATTGCCCAGCGGTAGTATCAAGGCGAATTGGAACAAAATATCGCAGGCACTTGATGATGTGCAGAAAAATCGCAAGCTGGATTCTCAAAAAATAAAATTGCTATTGGAATTTTATGATGCCACCAAAAGCAAAGGCATGGATTGGGGGAATCTCAAAAGCAAGTTTGAAACATTTAGCAAATATAATCAAATGCTGAAAAAATTTGAAAATGATAACACATCGCTGACCAGCAAAGAAATTGA
>JAHZMA010000065.1 GCA_022599575.1 Alphaproteobacteria bacterium
CCTAACATTGCCCAGCCAATGATGTTTAATATGCGCGAAAGATGATAATAGCATGAAATGAAACGATGCTCCGTATTCAGTTTGATGTTTAAGGATGCACTCAAGTAACACAGTTAGATAAATAAAGATAGATTGTAAATGTTTTATATGCAAAACATCATCAAACTTGCGCGATTTTAGTGTTAAGTATCTAACGACACGCTCCTCCTGCGTATTGAATAACAGCGGTGGGGGGTATGGGGGGCGTCATCGCGAGGCTGGTGTCCTACGGACAAACCTGCCGAAGCGCATGTCGCAAAGCCCCCCGCATATTAATGTATTGAGGCACGCTCCTCCTGCGTATTGAGTAACAGCGGGGGGATTATCAAGGGGGCATTCGAAGCGCATCTTACTTTCAATGCGACTCTGGAGCATTGAAAGTTTTAGATGCACTGGATTGCCTATTCTGACTCGTATTGAGCAAACACGCATCGAGAAGCCAGTCCTCACCCCCCTTGATACTGTAAACGACATCGCAAAGCCCCCCGCATATTAATGTATGGAGACACACTCCAACACTAATGCTACACACCCTAGCAACACACTCCTAAACAGGTGATTGAGCCTGCCGAAATCTCGTGCTTTGCACCCTCCCTGCCGTTCTGGATTTTCACCTACGCGGGAATGACATTTTTTAAACACTACCCTTATGAATATTGCGTTAAAAACTTTTGGATATCGGTTGCCCCAAATTTATAGGCAATATATTTGCAATCATATGATTGCCCTTCATAGCGACATTGTTTGTTAATATCGCCACCGTATTTTTCCACCATTTGCTGAAACAATTCTATTTCATCGAGTTCAGCTACTAACATTAAAGGAGTGCGATATTTTGCAGAACCGCCATTATATTCGGCATTAGGGTCAGCACCTTTCTTGAGCAATAATTTAGCAATATCACGTAAAGCGTCTAATGATAATGCTTTATATCTTTGTGCCTGTTGTTCAAACATTATTTGGGCAGTTTTTGCTGATTGCATCTCGCTTATTATTTTAGCTGTTGATACTGGCGACGGGCTATGCCGTGTTATCGCATCATAGGTATGAGATGTTGGATTAGTAAGCCCCACCTGTAATATTTCAATTATTTCTTGGATTGATTTTTGACGCATTCCAATTAAATTAATGCAAACATAAAGTGCAGTTTGAAAATCGGTATGCCCCTGTTTATTAATATCTATTCCTTTTAGATTGCTGATACATTCAACCACATCAAAGCGCCCCGTTTCAACCGCTAAAATAATTGGAAGATGGCGTTTTTTTTCTGTAAGGAGATTGATGGTTTTATCATTGAATTTATCCATATATGGTAACAGTAACCGATACAGACTATCATCAACCTTATTCTGAATATCTGTTACATTCATTTGATGAAGTGCTACTGATAATAGTGTATTCCCTAATTTAGTTACACCATTAACAGATGCTCCTTTAAGCAGTAATTGCTTAACAATATCAATTGATTTTGATGCAACATCAGCTTCGTGCTCAAGGGCAAAATAAATAATTTGTGGGCATTTTTTATCAGTTATTTTTTTATTAATATTTTTATAATCAGGCTTTATTTCACCATCATGGGTTATGAGAGGCATATTTTTACTTTCATCAATTTGCCAATCTTGCACAACATCGGTGCGTTTAAGCTTGCCCTGCTCTCTGTCAAGGTTTGCTGGCAACGCGCCATAAAACTTAATATTGGCATTTTGCAATTTTTTTAAAAAAACATTATCGGGTTTATCTAATTGACTCATAATGGTTAGGCTCTCACCAATGATTCCCTTTAAGTCGTTTCCAAACCTATAAAGCGATTGTTCAAATGCTTGTTCATAATCACGGCAAGCTTCTGCACTATTACCACTCAACATATTGAATATTCCTGTTAGCCAATGAATAGGATAGAGAATATTACCCTTATCAGTAGATTTCGCTAAAGTAGATAATTCAGCTAATTTTTCTGTAATATGCTTTTGTAAAGCAGGGTCTTTGTTTACTAAAAATATGTTTAATAATTCATGTATTTTGTTAATTCGCTCACCTGTTATTTGCAAAAGAGGCTTATTTTCATTGGTAATAGTATTCGCAATAAACTCCTCAATGTAATGTTTTCCTCCTTTTATAGATTTGATTAAATCAGCATTTAAAGAGGATAGTGGTAAAAAAGATTCAATGCGCCCTTGAATTTTTGGCAATATCTCTTTACCCAAATCGTATGTTTTAAAAGCATCAATCGCACGTGCTAATAATAACAAAGTCGAGATTTGATGCTGATATGCTTTGTTAGTATATTGCTTTTGCCAACTAAATATATCTTGCAAATCTAAATGACTAGGCAGATATTCACCAGTGCGCCAACGAGATAGTTTCGCTTTTTCTATTGTGTCAAAAGAATTTACAAATGTTTTCCAATCACTGATATTATCATTCAACCATTCTAAAACAAATCCGATAGTGGTTTTGTGCTGATGTGAAAACAACTCACTCCAATCATCCATTTTGCTTTTTTGTGCTAATTTTGCTACAATCTTTATCATATATGATGTGGCAAATAGCGAGGTATGTCTGAGCATTTTATCATCAAAACTTTCATCAAATATCAGTAAAGATGGCACATCACCTACAAATTTTAAATATTCTGCAAAAAATTCTTCCAACTCGTGACATAAAAGCTGAGCATTATCTTTACCGATATTCTTTTTCAATTTATTACGAATATTTGTTTTGATAAATTGAGGGATATAATCATGAGCCACATGAAAATTATGTTTGTCTATTTGGTCATTTAGTTCTTTTTTCCCTAATTGTATATCCAATATATTAACAACAAACCGCAGAATTTCTAAATCTGTGAACCAGCGTAATTTTTCTTTATCAGACATTGCATCGCCTTTCTTCCATCGTTTTTATCAAGCGGTTAACATCACCAATAAAATTTTTCACTGAACGGTAATCACTAGGAGTTTTAGGAATAGGTATCTTATGATTGCCTATTTTTAATTTATCATGCTTTTTGCCTTTACAAAATTCAGCTTGCTTGTTTTTTAGCAGCGCATGAATAAATTCATTTATTTCTTTATTATTACTATAATTTCTCATATTGTCAATCCTTGAATGCTACTAATGGTTGATAACGTGATGCGAATTTCTCATACTCAAATCTTATTTGCTTAAATGCTTCGGCAACGCCTATATCCAAAATAGGTTGGCTATAATGATGCCCTTTCTGGTTGTCTTGCCTATTTTGATAAAATCTACCTTTCGGTTCAATCATGATATATGATTCACGCATAGCATCATTATCTTCGGCGATGATGATGCTATTAAAAGCCTGATGCCTTTGAACGAATTGGTGAAACTTATCATCGCTCACAATTAGTTTATCATTGCTTTGCGGTAGCACTTGAAACAATTTCCATTTATCAGGTTGAATATTTGCAATGAATGCCGACAAATCATCATCTTTGTTAACGGCATTAACGACTGTGTTGATTTTAATTTTGATGGCAGGATTGATTTTACGTGCCATTGCAACATATGCAATAATATCGACCGCCTCTAATGGTTGTGCATTCAACCCTGTGCCTACCCTGCCAATTTTTCTGTTATGTTGTGTGTCAATCGCATCTATGCTAATCCCTAATATATCAAGATTTTTATATAGGTGCGTGGCAAATTCAATATTATGCAAATAGCTTGCATTGGTAATGATAGAGGTTTTAAAACCTATTTGTTTTGCAACTTGTAAAATCTTTAATAATTTACCCTGTAATAATGTTGGTTCGCCACCAGCAATGTTTAATCGCAATCGATTGTTAAATTGTTGAGGTTTGAAATAATTCCATAAAGCTTCAAGTAGCTGTGTTGTTTTATCCGCATTTTGATAAACAGCTCCTTTATCGCCGTCATATTTTGCAAAACAAAATTTACAATTATAATTGCATGCTTCTAATAGATGCCAATTAATGACAAGTTTTTCTTGATGTTTCATTTTCTATCCTTTAAACATAATGTTAAGCTCATAGGATATTACTTCAGTCAATTTAAATACATGACGTTAATGGCGAGAAAATTTTTATTTTAAGAAAATAGAATAATACCACGCATGGTAATATATCACAATTACTGCTACAAAATAACCACGCGATATTATATGGGGATAGGGGGCTTTGCTAAAATTCTAGCGGATAATATGCGGTGGGTTTCAAGGGGTGTCTTCGCGATTAGCGAAGTCGCAAAACCCCTTGCTAGCGAATTACAATTTATTGTAATTCTAGCGGATAAATATGGCGAGCCCGACAGGGTTCGAACCTGTGACAACCTGATTAAAAGTCAAGTGCTCTACCAGCTGAGCTACGGGCCCTCATCATAAGGGGTGATGATTAATCACATGAGGCACTATTTTTCAAGCGCAAGCATTGTTTTTCCAAGCGCAAGCATTATTTTTCAAGTGCCGTGCCGTTATATAGCATAATGAATTAACAAATGCAATGCTAAAAACGCGTTTACTTTAACTTAACAATCACGGATATAATCGCGATATTTGCCACGCATCGGCATTAACGGGTGCGCCATCAGCTTGCAACTGAAAGGCAAATCTATCATGCAGGCGATTATCGCCATCATGCCAAAATTCCATATAATCGGGGCGCAACAAAAATCCTGACCAATGCGGCGGACGCGGCACTGGCAAATCTTCACCATCACCACCATCACGACTATCACCGTCGCCACGACTATATTGCGCGGTAACATCTTGCACCCGTTGTTCTAGCACGGCACGGCTTGCCAGTGGTTCCGATTGCTTGCTTGCCCATGCGCCTAACTGTCTGCCGCGTGGGCGCGTGGCGAAATATGCGTCTGCCTGTGCCTCGCTCACTGTGCTGACCTTGCCTTCAATCCGCACTTGCCGCCTCATGCTCTTCCAGTGAAACAATAATGCTGCCTGCGGGTTTTGCAACAATGCCTGTGCTTTGCGCGAATTGAAATTGGTGTAAAAATAAAAACCACCATCATCACGCCCTTTCAGCAACACCATGCGCTGACTAATCCTGCCGTCGCGCTCAATGGTTGCCAATGCCATCGCATTGGGGTCACTCACTTCTTGCGTGGTGGCTTCGCCTAGCCATTCATCAAACAGCGCAAAAGGTGATCGGGGGGGTGATCTGCCTTGCGTGAGTTCTAATATCGCGCTCATGGCTTTTTCACCCGCTTCAACCAGTCTAATGACGGGCGATTTTCGTCTAATTCCCGCAAAGGCTCGCATGGTTTCATCGCACCGTTCAAGCCTTCTTGCGCCAGCATTTTATAGCAATTTGTGCCGAAGGTTTTTTCTTTCAATTCCTGTTCGGTCAACTCGCGGATAATGCGCGCAGGGCTACCAAACACCATCATATTATCGGGTATCTGCATGCCAGATTTCACAAATGCCATCGCGCCAACCATAGAATTTTTGCCAACAATTGCGCCATCCATCACCACCGCATTCATGCCAACCATGCAATTTTCACGCAAGATACAGCCATGCAAAATCACACCATGCCCAATATGGCAATCAGGCTCTAACGTAACAGGATATTCAGGATATGAGTGCAACATGCAATGATCTTGCACATTACTGCCCTTACCCACTGTTAGCCTTGTATAATCGCCACGTAGCACGGCATAGGGACCAATATAGCAATCATCTTCTATCACCACATCACCTATCACCACCGCGCTATCATGCAACCATGCTTTTTTGGATATGACAGGCTTAATGCCGTTAAATTCGTATATTTTACCCATGCTTTGTTTGGTCATTATGCTGATGCCCCATTTTGTATCTTACCTTGCTGTATCTTATTCGCCACCCATTGATGAAAACAATGATTAGGGCCATCCATTGCGGGTGAAAATGTGCCACCATCATAGGCGGTGCCACGCCCTAATTGCATGCCTTCTACCACTGTAACATCTTCCTTAAACACCTGATACCAATTTTCATTCATGCGCCGCCGCAATATTTGAAATTTATCGCCTACCGCTTCTTCATCAAAATAGAATAGCATGCCACGCTCGGTAGAACGCCCCGCACCATTTGGCATTACAATCACCAAAACGATATGGTCTTTATGCACGCCAGAGAGTAAATTCGGATAAACCGATAGATATTCGCCACCTGTGCTCCATTTATCACTTAAATGGGTTAGTTCCGTCAAACGTCTGCCACTTTCATCAAGCGTAGGCTGATACACAATTGTTCCTTGCCCCGAACAACCATCGCCTTCGATGTTATAATGGTCTTCCAATTTAGAATAGCTATTCAAATCAGGATGCACCCATGGCAGATGGTAAGATTCGCAATAATTCTCAATCGCGAATTTCCAGTTACAAGCTAAATCAAAGCCGAAACGGCTATCATCATTGGCGAATAATGGCACATCTGTATATTCTTGCCACATTTGTTTGGGCGAGGCAATATAATCGCTAAATTCTTGCGCCTTACCGCTAGGATTAACAAACACAACGCCCAACCATTCAGCATAACGCACGGGCAGAAGCCCCGCATTTTCGGGCTTGAAATCGGGGTGGCTATCATGCCCTACTCCCCCCACATGTGGCGCTTTTTTCAGCGCGCCATCATGATTATAGCACCATGAATGATAGGGGCAACGGATAAGCGGCATATTAGCAGGCTTCTGCACCAGAATATGTCCGCGATGGCGGCACACATTATGAAACACGCGCAATTCATTCTTACCGTTACGGGTGATTAAAAATGAATGCCCCGCCACATTCACGGGGTAAACATCGCCCTTTTTCTTAACATCGCTGGTAAAGCCAATGGCAAACCAACCATGATGGAAAATCCGTTCCATCTCAATTTTGTAATAATCTTCGCTGGTATAGCATTCATTCGGCAAGCCACGTGCCTGATGAATGGGCTGCAAAACATTTGCCAAATTTTGAGCTAAATTTTGTTGTAAATCTGACTGCATAACGTCTCCCATATAACATAATAAACACAACTATTAATTCTGCATGATTATAAAAATCTTTGCAAGTAATAATTATGATTATATGAAATTTATTATTGCAAAAAATAAAATCATTGCTTATAATCATAGTGAATTTAGTGAATTTTAGGAGTTCAAAAATGAAAAATAAATTTTTACTTATTATTGGCACAATGCTATTTTTGGTTGCCTGTGGTAGTCGCGTTGCAACAGTAGCGCCAGAAGATATCAGAGAATGTAATTTCCCTGATGATGGCAGAACCGAAGCACCCATCTGGGTATGTTCGGAACGGCTTGATAATCTAAAATTATCAGCAGTGGGCAATTATGAAACAACCAATGCTGGCTTGACTTTCCAAAAACAACAAGCAATGGCGGCGGCACGGGTGCAAATTGCACAAGTAATGGAAGTGGATGTCACTAATATGGTGAAAAACTTTGCTGAAACCACTGGCTTTGGCGATACCGAAACTGTGGATAGGGTGGCTTCTAATACCACCAAACAAATCACCAGCCAAACATTGCAAGGGTCTAAATTATATCGGCAAGCAAAAAACCCTGAAACTGGTACATTATTTGTATTGGTTGGCATGGGTGATGCTGAGCTAGATGCGGCACTGAATGATATTCTAACCCGTTCTTTTAGTTCCGCTGGCGATGCCCAAGCCGATTGGCAAAGAATACAGGCGGACAAATCTTTTGATGAGTTGAAAGAAGAAATAAAAGAAAGTTATCCTACTGAATAATACAATATTATTTGTTGAATTTATCAAAGCCCGTCTTAATTGAGGCGGGCTTTTTTATTGGTTTTTATTGATAGATACTCTTATTTGTGGGCGATGAAAAATAATAGAGCGTCTTCGCAAATAAAACCTTAATAGCAAAAACCAACATCTTTGCCATTTACTCACTCTTTTTTCATATTGTTCAATTGATAATTGTCGCCGATGCGGTGTTTCATCTATCATGCTGTCGAATGTTTCGTTAAGGGCAATCGGATAGGGTTGCACCGCGTAAAATGCAATATCTTCTTGCCAATAATAATCCATGGTTACATCAACTGGCATACAGATGAAGCGCAATAGATTTAACAATTTTTTTGCGCCCTGTTGCGTTACCATATAGGCTTGCGTGCCGTAAGCGGTATCGTTCAATTTTACCAACTGATAATCAGTCCCAAGCGATTCTAACGCATCAAAACGACGTTCTACGATTCCGTATAGCCTTACAATTTCCCAATCATAATAACTATCGGTAAGCATTTTCACAACATCATACCAATCATCTTGCAAGATAATATCATCTTCTAAAATAACCGCATATTCTATGTTTTGCGTAACAATCTTTTGTAATAACCGATAGTGGCTGAGATAACAACCAATCTCACCTGCTTGCAAAGGGGGTCTAAATGTGGCTGCTTTTTGTTGGTGCCTATGATAGCGGGTAGCATTATCGGGCATTTTTTTCAGTTTTTGATAAAGTTCTTGTTCTTCTGCATTAAGGTTTCTACCATCAGAGGCAATAAAAAATTCAACATCAATATTGTTAAGTTGTTTTTCCATCGCCTTTTTTCTGGCATCGGCGCGGGCAAGATTAACCACAAAAATTTTAATATCCCTACTCATAACATATTCCTCATAGAATAACAGTCTCGGCAACTTCGATTCCAAATCCTTGTAAGCCAATATATTGACGTGTTTGGCTAGAAATCACCGACACCCGCTGTAGCCCTAAATCGCGTAAAATTTGCGCGCCCAACCCAATATCGCGTGAAGGATTTTGGTCTTCATAAGTAACATTCGGACGTTCGCCATCATCTAGCAAATAATCACGAATATAGATAATAGCACCACCACCCGATTTTTCAATCAATTGCATCACACGGCTGATATTATTATCTTGCGTGAATATATCGCTAATCGTATCAGCACGTTGCAACCGCACCATCATATTTTGCTTAACCTCGCCAAATATGACTGCCAAATGTTCATGTGATGAGAATTGACTGCGGTAAATAATGGTTTTTGCCTTGCCTATCAACGTATCTATCTCGCCTGTCTGCACGCGCGTTACCAAATTTTCGCGCGCCTGTCGATAAGCAATCAAATCTTCAATTGATATCATTTTCATATCATGCTGCCCTGCAAAATCAAAAATCTGCTGGCCTTTTTTAACCGTGCCATCATCATTGACCAATTCACCAATCACCCCCACTGGTGATAATCCTGCAAGTTCTGCCAAATCAACCGCGGCCTCTGTATGCCCTGAACGCATTAATACGCCGCCTGCCCTTGCAATTAACGGAAACACATGACCAGGACGCACAAAATCAGTTGCACGGCTTTTTTCATCAGCCAATGCACGAATGGTAGCACAACGTTCGATTGCCGAAATGCCTGTGGTTAAGCCCTGCTTATAATCTACCGTTACCGTAAAAGCGGTTGCCAGTGGCGCATCATTATCCACCACCATCGGTAATAATTCCAGATGTTTCGCCCTTGCCACCGTTACTGGTGTGCAAATAATACCAGTGGTATAGCGCACCATTAGCGCAATATCTTCTGGTTTTGCTTTTTCAGCCGCCATTACCAAATCGCCTTCATTCTCGCGATTTTCATCATCTACAATCACCACCATCTCGCCTTTTTTGATGGCTTCAATCGCTTCTTGCGGTGTGTTTAACTGCATTTGGGCCATTACAATGTTGCCTTTATTGGAATGATTTCAATAATTTTATTTTGCGCCAATGCCTGCGCCGATTGTGCAGCCAACTTCCCAACTGGAAATAATCCAGGTCCCGCAACTTCCATCATAACATAATCACTACCCTTATATTGGTGAACCGTATCATCGCCTCTAGGCTTAATGTTTGCACCAATAAAGGCATGACCTTCTATAAGCACCATAATCAACGGATAGCCATTAAGCGATTCAGGCATGATATGGCTGAGCATTGCCAGCAAAGCCGCTGATTTTGTATCGCAATCACCACGATTTTGCACAATCATACTCGGTGGTAATAAAAAACCAGAAAGCCCGTTTAAGTCACGCTTTTCCAATGTATCATAGGGAATGGATTGCACAAAATTAAGCGCGTTTTCAATATGGACACGCAAATCACTATCCGTCGGCGCATCATTCACCACCCCCTGCATCACGGGCAACATTTCAGCGCGATGCTGATCCACCACCGCATGATAATCAACCCTTATCGCATAACCACCTTGCTGCTTTGATAACAATAAATAATAATCCTTTAATGATTGATTACGTAAAATACGATATTGTTTTTGAAATTTAGCCAGCTCAATCTCAGCAGAAAGCTCTAATTTTTGTAAACCTTCATTAAGAGAAGCAACAATTTCCTGCAAATATTTTTGACTGATATTTCCTGCCCTACTTTGCTGTTTTAATTGCTGTGCTATTTCTTGTTGAACCGCATCAAACGCATCGCGTCCTAACTGATTATAGGCCGCATTATTAGCTTGATATCCCAAACCTGTATTATTCCCTTTTAGAGTTAAACTCAGCGATACTTTACCATCAAGTTCGGCATTTTTTGCTTCAACAATATCAGTGAAAATAGCATTCATATCCGCGATTGCGTTGATTTTCAAATCCACTGAAGGGATTTTCCAAAAATAATAAACACCCGCAGAGTTTTCTGCCACTTGTTTAATGCCAAACTCAGTTTCACCTGAACGGGTAAGGTTAATCTCATAAAAAGGAGATAGTTGACGATTCACATCATCAGCCTTTTTTAACATTCTATTATAAAGCGCGTCATACTCACGCTCTATTATATGACGACTTTCTACCGATAATTCCTGCATACCTTCTAACGCCTGCATATCAGAAATTTTTCTAACTTGGTTAACACTCAACAACGCATTATCGCTTTTATTGATCAATTCATTGTTAAGCTCGAATGATAATTGTCGCGCATCACCGAATGAATTCCGATAGCCATATAAAAAAACAGTTTCATCATTCGCGGGAATACGCTTAAACGCCCATTGTTCAGCATGAGCCATGAGAGGTAACAAACTGATTAAAGCAGTAATGAACACAAAAAAGCGCATCATTATGTCTCTTGTGCTGTTTCAAAGCTAAACGCATGATTAATAACAAGACATGTCGCAAATATGATGAATATCCATGCTTCCCATATTGAGAATTGAAATAAACCCGTTGACCAATAAGCCGCATGGGTAAGCAACAATATCAAAGCTGATCTCTTTCCACTATTGATATAATATCGCAAATGCCGTAACGTCAATATGAACAGAAAGCCCATTAATCCGATAAAACCAACAATACCTGTTTCAAGCAAAACTTCTACAAATCTGTTATGAACATTGCTGATAGAATTTTCTACACCAACCTTAACAAAATAAGTGCTTACATTATCTTGCAACTGCTGATGCCTATCGCTTACATTAAGACCAATTCCAAAAATAGGTGATTTTTTCCATTGTTGAAATCCCTCATAAATAAATATTTGTCGTGGCGCACGCATGATAGAATAAGGTAGAAATGGCTTTAATAGGGGCTGATGTTCAGATTCTTGATTTAACCATTCTTTATGTAGACCAATCACATATGGCGTATCAAATTCTTCCTCATCATCGCTATTTTCTAGCAATCCATCATCGCTATTTTCTAGCAATCCATCATCGCTATTGTCTAGCAATCCATCATCGCTATTGTCTAGCAATCCATCATCGCTATTGTCTAGCAATCCATCATCGCTATTGTCTAGCAATCCATCATCGCTATTGTCTAGCAATCC
>JAHZMA010000066.1 GCA_022599575.1 Alphaproteobacteria bacterium
AACATGTAACCCAATCGTTGGGTGCAGTAAAATATCGGCAGGATGCAAAAATTGCTACGCAATGGGCATGGCGAGGCGTTTGCAGGGCATGAAAAAACTTGCAAAATATGCAGGCGTTACCAAGAATGATGGGCGCGTGAACTGGACAGGAAAAATAAGTTTTGATGAGGGCGCGTTGGATAAGATTGCCACGCTGAAAAAGCCATCAATGATATTTATGTGTAGTATGGCGGATATGTTTTACCCCGATGTGAAGTGGGCGTGGCTGGACCAGATTTATGATGTGATGGAAGCCAATCCGCAACATATTTTTCAAGTACTAACAAAGCGCGCGTTTGAAATGCAGTTATATCTGATAGGGCGCATGAATGGTAAACATCCGCGCCCTAAACATATTTGGCATGGGGTGAGCGTGGAGAGCACTGCTCATTTCGAACGAATTGATTGGGTGCGAAACGCAAAAACAGGTATTGCGTTCGTATCGTTTGAGCCGCTTTTAGGGTCATGTGCGGGCGTTGATTTAACTGACATTGATTGGGCAATTATAGGCGGTGAAAGCGGACACGGGGCGCGGATGATGCATCAAGAATGGGTGGATGAAATTCACCGCGCTTGTCAAAAATCAGGCACGGCATTCTTTTTTAAGCAATGGGGCGCGTTTAATGCAGAGGGCATCAAGGTTGGTAAAAAACAAGCGGGACGTATCTGGCGCGGTAAAACATGGGACGCAATGCCGAATTGCGACTAAATTCTGTTCCGACTTCCAAAAGTTAAGTTATTGTTTTTATTAAAAACTCATGTCCGACTTCTATCATTTCATTTGTCGATGTCCGACTTCTTGATGGCGCGTTTTTTAAGCGTTTGTGTGGCGAAAGCAAAAAATGCGCGTTCATTCAGTAGCAGTCTCAACCCCTTATAAATAGCGGTTAAATCAGCGTTTAATAAGGTTTTAATCCGCCTTCAGTAGCAATCCCCATCGCAGTAAATCGCATCACTTCGCAAATAGTCGCAGGTAGTTCCAACTTATCATTCCATGTGTCTCTTTACAGTAACTCACTCTATGCTTTGCACCCTAGACCCCTGCCTCCGCAGGGGCACGGAATGACGATGGTGTTGCATCTATCCCCACTATCTGCCATAATCCCCCTATACAACATTATCAAGTGAGGCAATGATGCAATATTTACCGAGATTATTAATCATCATAATGTTATGCAGTGGCGTATCAGCTTTTGCTGAAGAAAAACCGTTTTTTGTTCTTGATTTTTGGGAAACTGCTACTCTTGCCGATGTTCAGCAAGAAATCAAGAAAGGTGTAGATGTTAATGCGCGCAATGTAGGTGGTTTTACAGCCATAATGCATGCGGCTAATTTTAATCAAAACCCTGATATTATTAAAGCGCTGATTGAAGCAGGCGCTGATGTGAATGCCCGTGATGACGAAAACACCACTGCCTTAATCTGGGCGGTAATCAATAATGACAATCCTGAAATTATTATGGCACTGATTGAAGCAGGTGCTTATGTTAATGCGGCTGATAAAGAGAACACAACAGTTTTAACTTATGCCGCTAGAAGAAATTTTGACATTATTGATATGCTCATCAAAGCGGGAGCGAACGTTAAACTGCACGATGATAATGCTCTTACCGCTTTAATGTATATAGCGAGTGTTAATCAAGACCCGCATGTTATTACATTATTAATCAATGCAGGTGCTAATGTAAATGCATACAATCTACATGGCGGAACGGCTTTAGCATGGGCAGCTATCAATAATAAAAATCTTGATATTATCGTAACATTATTGCAAGCAGGTGCGAATGTGAAAGCACGTGATGACGAGGGTATCACAGCTTTAATGCATGTGGCTGAAAATAATTCAAACCCTGAAGCTATTAAGATATTACTGGAAGCAGGTGCGAATATTAAAACACGTGACAATTATGGTGCCACAGCTTTAATGCGTGCCGCTCACTATAATCAAAACCCTGAAATTATCACAACACTCATTAAGGCAGGTGCTGATGTAAATACGCACACTAATGATGATAAAACTGCTTTAATGTATGCGGCTGCTTTCAATCACAATCCTGATATTATTGCAACACTCATTAAAGCAGGCGCGGATATCAAAAAAAATGATAGATATGGTCAGACTCTGTTAATGTATGCAGCTAGAAACAATCAAAATCCTGATATTATTAAAGCTTTAATTAAGGTGGGTGTTGATGTAAATGCAAAAAACAGTGATGGCGCAACCGCATGGGATGTGATGCAAAAAAATGACGCCCTAAAAGACACCGAAGCCTATCGATTGCTAGATAAATTACGAGATAAGTAACCATGATTACCGCCATACCCGATGAAATGCTGGAACGCTATTCGCGCCATATTCTGCTATCCGAAATTGACGAGGAAGGGCAGCGTAAACTCTTAAACGCGCATCTTGTCTGTGTTGGGCTTGGCGGATTGGCGGCCTCGGCCCTGCCTTTATTAACAGGTGCGGGCATTGGCAAAATAACATTAATTGATGGCGACCGCGTGGATATTTCCAACCTATCACGGCAAACGCTTTATAATGAACAAATGGTGGGCGCACCCAAAGCCCTGTGCGCTGCCGAGACGTTAAGCAACCTCAATAGCGAGATTACCATTACCCCCATCAATCAGTTGCTCTCTTCAGATAATAGCGGTGAGTTGCTGAAAAATGCCGATATTATTATTGATGCGACCGATAATTTCCCCGCCCGTTACCGTATCAATGCGGTGGCTTGCAAATATAAAATCGCCTTTGCATCGGCAAGCCTGATGCGTTTTGGTGGCCAAATCAGTTTCTTTAAGCCACATTTTACCGAAAATAATATCACTCTGCCCTGCTATCAATGCCTATACCCTGAAGCACCGCCCGAAAATCTACTGCCCCGCTGTGACGAGCTTGGCATTTTCAGCCCCACCGCCTCACTCTTTGGGGTGATGCTTGCCAGCGAGGCGTTAAAATATCTGATCGGCTGTGGCACGTTATTAACGGGGCGTTTGCTGATGCTAGAATGTGATGATTGGCAATGGCAGAATATCAGCTTTAGCCATCGCGCCGATTGCCCGAACAATCATTCCGAATAACCACTAACGCCCTAATAATTGCGCCAGCAATTCATTCGTGCTGTTGCGATGCGGATGCCATAAATCGCGCCTTACCGCTTCATCAAAGCGATTTAGCATATCTTCAAGCGCTTGCGGATTATATTGCTTGATAAAATCACGCACCTCTTCATCTGCCACATAGGCTTGAAACAGCCTATCAAATTGTTGCGGTTCTACCACACGGGCGGTGGCGGCAAAGGCGAACAAATATTCCACCGTTGCGGCTATTTCGAACGCGCCCTTATAGCCATGCTGCATAATCGCCTTAATCCATTTAGGGTTGGCGGCACGGGCATGAACGATACGCGCTATTTCTTGCTTTAATGTGCCGATATGTGGCGCGCTGGGGTTAGAATGATCGTTATGATAAATTTCAGGTTGCGTACCAGAAAAATGCCGAATGCTGGCGGCAAGCCCACCTTCAAATTGATAATAATCATCAGAATCCAAAATATCATGCTCGCGATTATCCTGATTATGAATCACCGCCTCGCTTTTTGTCAATCTGGCTTGCAGTAAATCGGGCAATGCTTGCCCTTGCAAATTAGCACCATTATAGGCAAAGCCACCCCAGCGCAAGAATATATCAGCAAAATCCTTATCATTTTGCCAGTTTCCCGATGCAATCAGATGCTGTAACCCTGCACCGTAACTGCCGGGTTCTGCGCCAAAAATCCGCTGACACGCATATTGCGCTGCCATTTCAGCATCTAACCCTTGCTTTTGGTAAAGCGCGTTATCGCTTCTATATGCCTGTGCCAGTGGGTTATCACTATCAGCCTCATCACGCATTGCCACTGCTTGAATCATTTCGGATAATTGCCGTATCACATTCGGGAACGCATCGCGGAAAAAGCCCGATATGCGGATGGTAACATCAACGCGTGGCCGTTCCAACATGCTTAACGGCAGAATCTGATAACCCGTGATACGGCTATGTTGCCGTATGGGTTGCACTCCCATCAGTGCCATCACTTGCGCTATATCCTCGCCACCTGTTCGCATCTGTGCCGTGCCCCACATGGATATCACCACGCGCTGCAAGTGATTGCCATATTGCTGTAAATGCGTTTTCAGCAGTAAATCTGCCGATTGCATGCCCAACTGCCATGCCGCTTTTGATGGAATATCGCGCATATCCACCGAATAAAAATTACGCCCTGTTGGCAGA
>JAHZMA010000006.1 GCA_022599575.1 Alphaproteobacteria bacterium
GGGGGGCTTTGCGAAGTCGTTTTATGATTTAAGGGGGGCGCGATAGTGGCTTCTCGATGCGCGCTTGTCAAACTTATGTCCGTAGGACAGTTTGCCAAGCAGACGCCTCTTGCCACTTGCCCCCCTTAACAACCCCCCGCTGTGCTTAATACTGAAATCGTGTTTGTTGCGATACATTATTAATATGGGGGGCTTTGCGATTTGGTTTTTATAGTATCAAGGGGGGTGCGGCTTCACTTCTCGGTCGCGAGGCATAAGCCCGCTCCCTTGTGAAGACCCCCCTTGATAATCCCCCCGCTGTGCTAAATACTTAAAACGCAGAAGTTTCGCTGTGCTAAATACTAAAGGCGGTGCGTGTCTTAACAACCCCCCGCCATACTTAATACTAGCGATGGTGTAAGTTGCTGTTACTAAACACTAAAATTTAGCATGTCGCTAGACTATTCAACATAAAGGCGGTGTTTTGGCGGCGAGGTAAACCTCGCCCTTTGTGGATTCCGTGTCTTTTACACTGTGCGCTCTTCGATTGCACAGTGGCACGGAATGACGAGAGAGGAGGTGTGCAAAATTTCTTACTCAACCGCAATAATTTGCTTGACTTTATCCTACAAAAAATACACATGCTAGTGATAGTAATATTCTCCAAAAAAGATAGGATTTTTTACCCATGATGCGTTCGTTTTTTGTTAGTTCATGGCCTTTATTCATTGGCTTGTTTTTCATCATTATCGGTAATTCTATACAGGGTTCACTGATTGCTTATCGGATTGGCACACTCAACTATAGTTATGTGATTTCGGGCTTTATTATTTCGGGCTATTATCTGGGAATGGCGGTATCGGTATTCACTGTGCCATATTTTTTACGCACCGTTGGGCATGTGCGGTTATTTGCCGCCTTCACGGCGATTATTTCCGCCGCTTTGCTGGCATTTCCGCTGGTGGTTGACCCTACCGCTTGGATTGTTTTACGGTTTTTTATTGGTTTTTCTTATGTTGGCTTATATGTGATTACCGAAGCATGGGTGAATGCGCTTTCCACCAACGAGATGCGCGGGCAGGTGATGTCGCTCTATATGATTACGCAATTTATCGGTTTTATTGTTGGGCAATTATTGCTGACCACTACCACGTCTGAAAGCGTGACTTTGTTTTTGCTGGCATCAATCGGGGTATCGGTTGCGGTTGTGCCGATGCTGATGGTGCAGATTAAAATGCCACCACAACCAGAAACTGACGATATTATGCTGCCAAAAGAAATTTATAAATTATCGCCCTTTGTGCTGGTTGGCACGGTATTAGTGGGCATGTTATCGGCAATTTTTTACTCATCATTGGGGTTTGTGTTGCAAAAAATCGGTTTCACATTAGCGCAAGTTTCATACGCCACGATTCTGATGTTTGTGGCGGCAATGATTTCGCAATGGCCAGTGGCAAAATTATCGGATAATATGGATCGGCGGCTTGTGATTATTGGCTTATCATTGGTGATTATTGCTGTCTGTATTTATGGCTTTTTTATCGATACCAGCAATGTAATTTTTGTTTATATTCTTGTGTTTTTACTCTCTTTGGCGGTGATGCCACTTTATTCCATCAATATCGCCCATGCCAATGATGTAACCCCATCAAAAAGATTGGTGGCGATGACCAGCAGTTTGCAATTATTGGGGGCATCGGGTGCAGTGATAGGGCCGATGGTGCTAACAAATGTTATGGGCTATTCGGGTTTTAATGGATTTTTGTTGTTTTTAATTATCATTGCCTCTACATTAGGGGTTTATGCTCTATTTAGAATATTTGTGCGTTCAGTGAATGTGCATTCGCATACGGTATTCACCCCGATGACGCAATTAAGCGGTGCCAGTTCCGAAGTGATTGCCATGAGTGATGAAGATAATCTGCAATGGGATATTAGCAAGGGCGAAACTTACCAACAAGCGCTACAAGAAGAAGAGGAGGCGCAACAGTAACCATCATGCAAATGCGAAAATTCTTTTTAGGGATATGGCCCTTATTTTTTGGCATGTTTTTGATGATGGCAGGCAATTCTCTGCAAGGTGCGCTGGTTGCCTATAAGGCAAGCGCGCTCACCAATAGTGATTTCCTCACCGCTTTGATTATTTCGGGCTATGCGTTGGGCATGGTGGTGGCGGTGTTTTATATCTCTTCGATGCTACAATCGGTTGGGCATGTCCGGGTGTTTGCGGCATTATCGGCGGCGGTATCGGCATCTATGTTGTTGTTTCCGCTGATTGAATATGCGGTGATATGGTTTATCTTACGCTTCATTGTCGGCTTTTGCTATGTGGGGCTGTTTATTGTGGGTGAGGCATGGATTAACGCATCGGTCAGCAGTCAGTTTCGCGGAAGGGTGATGTCGCTCTATATGATGACGCAATTTAGTGGCATCTGGTTTGGGCAATTATCGCTGAGTTTCAGCAGTGAAGAAAATAGTTCTTTATTGTTCTATATCTCATCATTGGCGATTTCTATTGCCGCGATTCCCTTGCTGATAAGTAACATAGAAGCACCACTGAAACCTGAAAGCAAAGAGAGGATGAAATTTAAACAATTATTTCACTATTCGCCCTTTGCCACAGTCAGCACGGTTTTTGTATCGATGCAACAATTCACTTTATTGGTTGCATTGGGGTTTTTCGCGCAAAAAGCGGGGTTAAGTTTGCATCAGCTTTCTATTATGGGCATGGCAGTGATTTTTGCAGGCACAATGGCACAATGGCCAGTGGCGCGAATTTCTGATAGGGTTGATAGGCGCAATGTGATTATTTTTTGCTGTAGCATGACGGTGGGATTTGCTTTTGTTGGTATGGAAATATTAAAGTTCGGCACTGTAACACAGCTTTATATCTTGATGTGTGCGATGGCGGTGGTGATATTGCCAGTCTATGCGGTGAATTTATCACATGCTAACGATCTTGTGCCACCCGACCAAGCGGTGAGTGCGGGCAGTACGATTCAGCTACTCAATGCCATTGGGCTTGGCATGGGGCCGTTGGTGTTATCAATCTATATGAATAGGTTAGGCGCGGAAGGCTATTTTATTTATATTATGAGTGTGGCGAGCGTGATTGTGTTGTATGCGCTGTACCGTAAAGGCATGCGCCGTGTGATTGCGCGCCATCATCGCGCTGTAATAGCGCCATTCTTGCAGTTTCGTTCAACCATGCGCGATTGGATAGAGGATGAAGATCCAGATGAAGCAGACGCATATATAGATGAAAACGCTTCTGATATAGAAAATCCGCCAAAGGAAAAATCGTTACAAAAACTACCAAAAAAACAGCGTAAAAAGTTACGAGCGCGTAAGAAAAAAAATCGCAAAGCATGATTTATTTTACTGATAAAATCTGCTATGTTGCTGTTCTTAAAAACAGAGAAAAGGGTAACAGATGAATATTGAAACCATTCGAACACGTAAAATCGCCATCTTATATTGGCTGGTATTGCTTTATGATTGGGTGTTGGCAAAAGCGGGGCATCGCTATGCTGTGCCATTTGTGATGCTACTTGCTTTTTGCGAAAGTATTTTCTTCCCGATTCCCCCCGATGTGATGCTGTTACCGATGATGTTAGCGCGTCCGAAATATAGTTTTGTGATTGCGCTGGGCGCTACCATTGCATCGGTGCTAGGCGGTGCGCTTGGCTATTGGCTAGGCTTTGCGCTTTATGATAGTGTGGCAGTGCCGCTGTTAAGTTTTTATGGCTATGAACAAGCCTATCAATTATTCAGCAATTTATTTGCACAATATGGTAATTTTATCGTGTTTGCAGGTGGGTTTAGCCCGATACCTTATAAGGTGATTGTATTAAGTGCAGGCTTTGCCCAGATGGATTTTATCATTTTCATGGTGATTTCTGTGTTGGCGCGGGGCGGACGGTTTTTCTTACTGGCAGTGATATTATGGTTTTTCGGGGCGAAAATCCAAGCGCTGATTGAAAAATATTTTGGCGTGCTAACGGTGTTATTTTGTATCTTGTTAGTGGGTGGATTTTTCGTGATTAAACTGCTACATTAAAATAATGTTTATCAGCAATCAATATCGGTCATGGCTGTTTTTTGTTTTAGGCACATTTGTACTTTCAGCAGTGTTTATTATGCAATATGGTTTTGATGTTGAACCCTGCCCGCTTTGTTTGTGGCAACGCGTGCCATGGGAGGTGGCAATTTTTGTTGCCTTATGCGATAGGCTGTTATGGCGCAAGTTACAGATTATTTGGTTGGTTTATGGGCTGATTTTCATAGCTTCTGCTGGTTTATCATTGCATCATATTGGGGTGGAGCGGCATTTTTGGGAATCTTTCTTGGCAGATTGCAAAGCTGGCTTACAGTTTGATAGTCCAGAAAAATTATTGCAAAGCCTGCAAGGGGTGGTGCAAAACACGCCATGTGATGAACGCGTGATTTTTATGTTTAATTTTTCTTACGCTGATTGGAATTTTGTGCTATCATCAGGGCTAGCGATTCTATCATTTTTGCCCTTTATGATGGCAACGCGTAAGAGATAACCGCGCAAGAGATAATGAGGATTTTATGTGATGGCTGATTATCAATCGCCTTTTGCGAAAAGCGATAAATTACCCGATTATTTGCCGGGCGATTTATCACCCGAACAAGAAATGGCGCGGATGTTTCGTGTTGACCAAGCGGGTGAATATGGCGCAAAACGGATTTATCAGGGGCAGATGGATATGCTGGAGAAAAGCGAGCATTACGACCTTATCGCCCATATGGCAGAACAAGAACAGGTGCATTTAGATTATTTTAATAATGCGATTGTAAGCCATCAGACACGGCCATCATTATTGGCGCCATTATGGCATGTGGCAGGTTACGGTTTGGGTGCAGTGCCTAGTCTGGCTGGTGTACCAAGCGCAATGGCGGTAACGGTGGCGGTGGAAGAGGTGATTGATGCCCATTATGAAGAACAGGCGCAAAAATTGGAACAATGGGGCGCGAACAAGGCGAATGCTGGACAATCTGATGATGAGAAACATGAAATATTACGGGCGATTCGACAATTTCAAGCCGAAGAAGAAGAACATCGCGATATTGGATTAGAGAATGAAGCAAAAAAAGCACCTGCTTATTCTTTGCTTTATTGGGTGGTAAGCACCCTATCAAAAAGGGCAATTTATATCGCAGAAAGGGTGTAAAATGAAACAGATGATGAAAATAATAATAGCGGTTTTGACCATGTCGCTGGCGGGCAGTATCGCATTGGCAGCGGGCAGCAGCGGTGATAGCAATTCTAACTCAAATAATAGCAGCTATTCGGGTAGCGATAATAAAGATATTGCGGCCAAGCAATATAATCATGCGGTAAAAATGATAGAAGCTGAAGATTATAGAAAAGCCTCAAAAGCATTAAAAAAAGCGGTGCGTTACGAAAAAAATAACGCTGATTATTGGAATCTATTGGGTTTTTCATTACGCAAACAGCAAAACTATAAAGCTGCCAAAAGGGCTTATGATAAGGCCTTAAAAATTGATACCAATCATTTGGGCGCAAATGAATATCTGGGCGAGCTTTATATTCAAACAGGCGAGAGTGATAAAGCACAAGCACAGCTAGCAAAATTACAAAGCCTATGTCCGAATGGCTGTAAAGAATTAACAATGCTTGAAAATTCGCTTAAATAAAACGGCATTTTATGCTATAATACGCGTCATTATTCATACTTAAATAAGGGCAAGGAAAATGCACAGCTTTTTAGATTTTGAAGAACCGATTGCACAGCTTGAAGGCAAGGTTGAAGAATTGCGCCGTATGTCGGATACGGGCGATTTGAATATTGTTGAAGAAATCGGCAAATTTCAGCAAAAAATAGATAAATTATTGGTGCAGACCTACAGCAAATTAAGCCCGATGCAAAAAGTGCAGGTGGCGCGTCACCCTGACCGTCCGCATTATCTGGATTTTGTGAATTCGATGGTGGAAGATTATATCCCGCTTGCTGGCGACCGCGCTTTTGCTGATGATAAGGCTATTTTAGGTGGCATTGGCAGGTTTCGTGGCATGGCTTGCATGTTTATTGGGCATGAAAAAGGGCGCACCACGCAATCAAGGGTGCATCATAATTTTGGCATGGGGCGTCCCGAAGGCTATCGCAAAGCCATTCGGCTGATGCGTTTGGCAGATAAGTTTCAAATTCCAGTGGTAACATTGGTGGATACAGCAGGCGCTTATCCGGGTATGGGCGCGGAACAACGCGGCCAAGCCGAAGCGATTGCCCGTTCTATGCAGACCTGTTTGCAGATAAATGTGCCGATTATTTCGGTGATTTTGGGCGAAGGCGGTTCGGGCGGTGCGGTGGCATTAGCGACTTCTGACCGCGTTTATATGTTTAGCTATTCTGTTTATTCTGTTATCTCACCCGAAGGCTGTGCATCAATTTTATGGCGCGATTCCGCTGAGGCAAAGCAGGCGGCAGAAGCCTTGAAATTAACAGCTGATGATTTGTTAAGGTTAGGCGTGATTGATGCGATTATAGCCGAACCAACGGGCGGCGCGCATCGCGAGCCAGAAATAGCACTCAAAGCTGTTGCCGATAGAATTGAATCAGCCTTGCAAGAATTGAAGCAAGATGATTGGCAGAATCTCAAAATCAAACGGCGCGAGAAATATCTGGCTGGTCCACAAATGGTGGAATAATTGACATATTACCAACCGAAGCAAACAAAGCTGAAGCAGGTAAACCTGACGCAGGCAAATTTGCGTCAAGAAACACCTTATCCGCATCCGCAATCTGAAACATTACTCAACAGTGCGTTTAAGGGCAATCGCTTGGAACGCGATGTCTATCTGTTGCGGCATTGTCCGCCAGAATATCGCCTATGTTGGGTGATTGAAAATAACCAAGAAATCATTGCGATGATTCGCTATTGGGAAGTGAAGATTGATACGCCTCTTTGTGCGGGACAAAATTATAGATGGCTGCTATTAGGACCATTGGCTGTTGCGCCACAACATACACATCAAGGTTATGGCAAGCAACTGATTCAGCATACATTAACATTGGCCAAAACATTACCAAAAACATTACCAAAAACATTATTAGGGGAAACTGCTTTTGATGCGGTTTTTGTTTCGGGGGAATTAAGTTATTATAAAAAATTGGGCTTTACGCCAGTGTCGATTAAAAGCCCACGCAATAGCGCGTCAAATCACTGGCAAATCTATCCGCTTAAAGATAATCTACCCGCTATGCCAGAATCATTCTCGTTGGTTGCCACTGATTAATAACGCATCAGCACCGACACATCATTGGCTTGATTGGGGATAATGGTGAATTTGAATTTATTAAAATTCGGTTTTGATAAGATTCTACCCTCCCACACACTAAAGCCATAACCTTCTTTAGGGAAAATAAGCCCGCGTTTCATTTTGCCATCACCATCTTGGTCGTGAAACATCACAATTGTCCATTCGCCAGCAGGTGCGTCGCGTAAGGTGAAGGTTTTACTGGTTTGGTTGGCAATTTTCATCATGGTTAAATCGCATGGGGCTTGTAAAAATTGGTCTTCATTGCATAAATAAAGAACCATATATTGCCCATCAGGCATAATTTCATTGATATTAACCCTTAACGTGCCAGTAGGGATATTTGTCGGGTTGGCATGAGCAGAAACACTAAAATAAGGAATGGTAAGCAAGAGCAACAAAAAATAATATATTTTGCACTTGATTTTATGAACAGTAATTCTTACTTTAAGCATATGATACATCCTTATTTCTTATCACGATTACGTTTTTCACTATTGCTTGTGGCTGTTATGCTATTAACGGCATGTGGTAATAATGCCGAACGTTTGCGTTTCACCAGCGAATTGCCAGATGAATTTGCTATTGTTACCTTACGTCCACTCACCTTGCCACCCGATTATACGCTAGATGCGCCAACAATTCAAAGCGAATCTGAATTATCTGTTAATCAGTTGCAAGATGATATTCGTGCCAGCATGTTGCTTGAAGGCAAGGTAAAATTAGAAATCAATGGTGATGACCGTGCGTTTTTATTGGCGGCAAAAGCGGGCGAACGCGAAGCGGATATTAGACGTAAATTGGAACAGGAAAATTTGCAAGCCATTTCCGAGCCACTCACCATCGCCGAAGCGATTGCGTTGGAAGAATCTTTCGCAGGCAATGTGCGGACATTTTTTACTGTAACAACGCGTAAACCTAACATTAGTGAAGCCAAATAATATGAAACGGTTAATTGTAAATTTTATGATGGCAATGATGCTGATTGCATTTTTGCCTTTAACTGCTTATGCACAAAAAGTGCCGCAAAGTCGTGAGGAAGTAAATCTCAGCTTCGCGCCTTTGGTGAAAAAGACTGCCTCGTCGGTGGTGAATATTTATGCTAAAAAAATTGTGACTGAGCGGACGGGATTATTTGTTGACCCGTTTTTCAAGCAATTTTTTGGTAATCAATTAGGGCCTACCCGTAAATCTATTCAAAATTCATTAGGTTCGGGCGTGATTTTAAGTGCCGATGGCGTGATTGTTACCAACGCCCATGTGATTGATAATGCTGAAGAAATTGTGGTGGTGCTTGATAATGGACGCGAATATCAGGCAGAATTATTATTGCAGGATAGCCGCACTGATTTGGCGATTCTTAAAATTGACGCTGATAAATTATCATTTGCGGTGCTAGGCGATTCTGATGATGTTGAAATTGGCGATTTGGTGCTGGCGATTGGCAATCCGTTTTCGGTGGGGCAGACTGTTACCAGCGGTATCGTATCGGCATTGGCACGGGCGACTGGTGGTTTAAGCGATTACCGTTCTTTCATTCAAACTGATGCGGCCATTAACCCGGGTAATTCAGGCGGGGCATTGATTGATGTTGATGGCAAACTTATCGGTATCAACACGGCTATTTATAGCCGCACAGGTGAATCGCTAGGCATTGGTTTTGCGGTGCCAGTCAATATGGTGAGAATTGTCGTTGATTATGCGGTAAGGGGTGAAGAATTGGTGCGGCCATGGACGGGGCTTGGCGGTCAAGAAATTGATTGGAATTTGGCACAAGCACTGGATTTAGAATATCCGGGCGGGGTTTTGGTTGAAAATATTTATCCCGATTCTCCCGGTGATAAAGCAGGTATTCAAGAGCAAGATGTGATTGTGCAGATTGACGATTATAGCTTCGATAGCGCGCAAGATTTGCGTTTTCGCTTGGCGTTGAAAAAACCGGGCGAGCGCGTGGTGCTAAAAGGTTTTCGCGATGGTAAAGCAAAGATATGGCGCATGGCATTAGAAGCACCGCCCGAAAAACCAAAAAGGAATAGCACTGAAATTAAAGGTAAAAATATATTGCAAGGCGCGATTCTTGAAAATTTATCACCCAAAGTGAATGATGAAATTGGCAAAAGTGTGTTTGCCACTGGCGTGATTATCAGAGGCATCAAAGATCAAGCATTGGCATTGCGCTTTGGCTTTCGACTTGGCGATATATTGCTAAAAATCAACAATACCGACATTAAAACAGTGCGCGATGTGGTGCGGGCAACAAATGCCAAACCAGAAAGCTATAATGTGACGATTGATAGGAATGGTAAGAAAATTCAACAGAGTTTTAGATAGGAATGGATTTATTCAATAAAGAAAATCCTATTCCATTAGCCGAACAATTGCGGCCACAAACATTACAAGATATATATGGGCAAACCCATTTGCTCAGCGATAAAAGCGGGTTACGGGTGATGTTAGATAGCAATCATATTAGCTCATTCTTATTATGGGGACCGCCGGGGGTTGGTAAAACAACATTGGCAAGGGTGATTGCCAAACATAGCGGACTTTACTTCAAGCAAATATCAGCGGTTTTGGCAGGGGTGGCTGAGTTACGAAAAATATTTGATGAGGCCAAGCAAGCCCGCAAAAACGGTATCGGCACATTATTGTTTGTTGATGAGATTCATCGCTTTAATCGTTCACAGCAAGATAGTCTCTTGCCTTATGTGGAAGATGGCACGGTGATTTTAGGCGGGGCGACCACTGAAAATCCGGGCTTTGAGGTGAATGCGGCTTTATTATCACGGCTTTTGGTATTTATCTTACACCGCCTTGATACAGAAGCATTACAGCAAATTTTACAACGTGCCGAACAGATACGCGATAAAATATTACCCCTTACCGATGATGCGCGGCAGCGGTTTTTGCAGATGGCAGATGGTGATGCGCGGTTTTTGCTCAATGGTGCTGATATTTTATTTGACAGCGCCACAAATAATAGTGGGGCTGATAAGATTAATATTGATGATTTGCAAACCATTTTACAACAACGCGTGCCACTTTATGATAAGGCGGAAGATAGTCATTATAATCTCATCAGTGCGTTACATAAAAGTCTGCGTGGCAGTGATTGCGATGCTGCGCTGTATTGGATGGCGCGCATGTTAGATGGCGGTGAAGACCCGCTTTATTTGTTACGACGGCTTACCCGATTTGCCTATGAAGATATTGGCATGGCTGACCCACAAGCCTGTATACAGGCGATTAATGCGTGGCAAACCTATCAAAGATTAGGCTCGCCCGAAGGCGATATTGCGATTGGGCATTTGGTTGTATATCTGGCAACTGCACCCAAATCTAATGCCGCTTATATGGCGCATAAGGCATCATTACGGGCGGCAAAACAGCATGGTTCACTTGCACCGCCACAACATATTCTGAATGCGCCGAACAAATTTATGAAAGAAATCGGTTATGGCGAGGGCTATCAATATGACCATGATGCAGAAGATGGGTTTTCAGGGCAGAATTATTTTCCAGAAGCAATGAAGCGCGAAAGTTATTATCAGCCAGTGGCGCGTGGTTTTGAGCGCGATATTCAAAAAAGATTGGATTATTTTCAGCAATTAAGACAGAAGAAAAAGTGCGACTGATAGAGTTTATGCTTCGCGAAATTTTCGGTATTGTTCGCGTAAAATAGCGGCAATGCGCGTGGTATCATCAATCGATTTGCCCCAATTTGTTTCAATTTTGCCACGAAACGGACGGCAATAATCATTATCATAAAGCCATTGATGGAAACGGTCGAAACGGCGCGATTTACCGGGCAGTTGTAACAGATAAACGGGCTTGCCAGTGAAGATGGCTTCGGAAATCATCGATACTGATTCTGCACTCACCAAAATCGCATCAGCCTGTGCCAACATACCGAAATAAGGGTTGTCACTGGTTTCATCCCAAATATAGACATTTTTTTGATGTTGCAAATGATGTAAAAAAGCCTGCGATGCGCTGGGGGGGGTGCGCCGCGAAAATGATAGCGCAATCCCGTATTTTTTTGATAATTGCTTTAATTGCTTGCCTGCTTTATCGGCAATCGATTGTTTCATACGGTGCGAACGCCGATTGCCACCAATAAAAACCGATAATAAGGGACGCGATAATTGAGGGAAGGTAAATTTTTGCTTGGCATCAATAAGTGTTTGCTTGGTAACGCGGTGCAGTGATGGACCTGTGGGATAGACATTATCGCCAAAAACAGTATCATGATAAGAGGGGATGACCATATCAAAATGATGAAAAGCGATGCGTGGATTGTGGATATAAACCAAAAAAATTTTATGGGGCGCCTGTTGTTTTAATGCGTGGGCTTTTAAGCCAAGCGCGGCAGCAATCGACCGCCTGCCACATGCGATAATAATATCAGGAAAAGGTGGGGTTAATTTATCGCTTTGTTCATGTAACACATGCACCCCCCCCAATTTTGCGGCAACATCACCCGGTAAAAATTGATAGATTTTTTTTAAGATGATTTTTTTTATCTCAAAATCAAAACCGCTGCTTTCAGCCAATCCCACCGCCTGATTTACCATACCTACCTCACCGCTGGTTAGCACCCAGATTTTTGGATTTTGTACATTGCTACTATTTTGTATCATGTTGCTGTTGATTTTGTTGAATAAGCTGTTCAATTCTGCCGCTTATATCGTAACTATCATCCCAGATAAATTTTAAATTTGGTACAAACCGCACCACTTTTGATAATGCCAATTCTTTTTTTAGCATGGGGGTTTCTTGTTTGAGTGCCTGCATTAACGCGTCTCGCGCTTCTGTGGTATAATGATTGGCATTGAGCGGTAAAATAATAAGCGTGGCGTTTTTCAGGTCGGCACTGATTTTAACCTGCATAATGCTAATATGGGCATTTTGCAATAGGTTATGGCGCCATGAATAATCGCGTAGGATTGTAGCAAATTGATGGCGAATTGCCTCGCTAACCCGTAATTGCCGTCTCATTATGCCTCACAGATTATATTAAAGTTTTATACAGCGGCAATCAAGGTAACATCAAAACATTCAATCTTATCGCCTGCTTTAATATCATCATAATTTTCCAGTGCAATACCGCATTCCATACCGCTGGTGACTTCTTTAACATCGTCTTTGAAACGTTTTAGCTGTTTTAACGACCCTTCATAAATCACCACATCATCGCGTAGTAAGCGAATTTTCATGGCGCGGCGCACCACACCTTCGGTTACCAAACAGCCAGCAATTTTACCGACTTTGCTTACTGCAAATACATCTTTAACATCAGCATAGCCAAGAAAAGTCTCTTTAATGGTTGGTGATAATTTACCTTTGAGCATTTTTTCTAAATCTTCCGCCATATGGTAAATCACCGAATAATAGCGAATATCAACTTTTAGATTATCGGCACTGCTACGCGCTTGTGCATTGGCGCGTACATTAAAGCCGATGATAAAACCCGATACCGTATCGGCAAGCGATATATCGGATTCGGTAATCGCGCCCACCCCGCCATGCACGATTTTGATTTTAACCTCGTCTAAATTGGTTTTTAAGATGATGCTTTTAAGCGCCTCTAGCGAGCCATGCATATCGGCTTTGATGATAACTGGAATTTCGGTGATTTTGCCCGATTGAATTTGACTAAACATATGGTCAACACCGCGTAGCACCGTGCCAGCATTTTTTTCTTGTAATTGTCTTTGCCTATATTCGGCAATTTCACGCGCTTTTGTTTCGCTTTCAACCACATCAAAACGGTCGCCTGCTAGTGGTAAGCCTTGCAAGCCAAGCACCTCAACCGCGCTTGAAGGTGGTACTGATTTATGGGTTTTGCCTGCGCCATCTACTAAGGCGCGCACCCGCCCCCATTGCCCGCCTGCCACAAAAATATCGCCTTGCTTTAATGTGCCATTTTGCACCAAAAGCGATGCCACATTGCCGCGCCCTTTATCTAAGAAACTTTCAATCACCACGCCATAGGCAACGCGGTCAGGGTTTGCACCCAATTCGCATAATTCGGCTTGCAATAAAATCGCTTCTAGCAATTTATCCATATTGATATTTTTTTCCGCAGATATTTCTACATTTAATACTTCGCCATTTAATGCTTCCACAATGATGTTATGGTTGAGGAGTTCGTTATAGATTTTTGCAATATCGCAATTGGGTTTATCGCTTTTGGTGATGGCAACAATCATCGGGATATTGGCGGCTTTGGCATGATTGATGGATTCAATGGTTTGTTCGCGCACACCATCATCAGCGGCAATCACTAAAATCGCAATATCGGTAACATTGGCACCGCGGGCGCGCATGGCGGTGAACGCCTCGTGTCCCGGCGTATCTAAAAAAGTAATTTTCTGCCCTTTTAGCTCAACTTGATAAGCACCAATATGTTGCGTAATGCCACCTGCCTCGCCTGCGGCCACGCTTGATTTGCGAAAGCTATCTAGCAAGGTGGTTTTGCCATGATCCACATGCCCCATAATGGTAACAATCGGCGCACGGCTTTCGCTGTTTTCGCTATCATCTTCGGCAATCAGATGTTCTTCAACATCCGATTCGGCAACGCGCTTTATCTTATGCCCAAATTCTGCTACGATTAATTCGGCAGTATCAGCATCAATATGCTGGGCTGGCGTTACCAAAACATCTATATTCATCAATGCTTTTATCACATCACCCACGCGCTCTGCCATACGGTTGGCAAGTTCAGCAACCGTGATATTTTCTGGCACAATCACATCGCGGATAACTTTTTCGTTGCTTTTTAATTTTTGTAAATTCTGTTGACGTTCTTTATCGCGCGCCCGTTTTAATGCCGCCAATGACCGCCCGCGCTGTTCTACAGTATCGCCATCATCATCGCTTTGGCTTAACGCGGCGACAACGGTTAATTTACCTTGTCGGCGTTTTTCATCACCCTTTAACCGCAATGTTTTCTTTTGTTTTTCTTGTTCTTTTTCTTTTTCGGCATTGCTGAAATTATTGTCAGGTTTACTAACAGGAGTGAATTTTTTGGTTCTAACTTCTTTGGGTGCGCTATCGGCTTCTGGCACATTCCTTGTGGGTGCAGGCGGTGCAGGCGGTGGCTCGCTTCTTTTAATCACCTTGACTGCAAAATTTGGCGTTTCATCTTTTGGGCTTTGTTGTTGGCTTTGCGCGTTACGCAATGCTTCGGTACGTCGTGCCATCTCACCTTGCGATAAGGACGCGCGATTGGTTGCCGCTTTTTTGCCACGCATAATTTTATGTTCCACCTGCACGGTTTTGCTACGGCGGTTAGAAAAACTTTGTTTCACTTCAACGGGGCGTGCACCTTGTAACGACAAGGATAGCTTTTTCCGTTCTGGTTTATTATCTGTTGTTTCGCTCATTATTTAATCACTATATGTTCGTTATCCGCGTCATTCATTAGCAGATATTTATTGATAAGAGGTTGTAATTTTCGCATCAAACCACCATCAATCGCTAATAAGAATGACACATTGGCACGATTGAAACTATCGCAGGCAATCTGTTCGGGCAAACCTTCGATGATTTCAATATTACTTGTCTGTGCTAGTTTAATGATTTTTTGTCCATCATGCAATGATGATATGGGTTTCATTGCCAGTAAAAATGCTTTTTTATCACTATTTTTTTTATTTTTTAGCCAAATGGTGATTTTATCCTTGCCTTGAAGCACTTGACCCGCCCGACGCATCAGACTTAATAATTGTGTGATGTGATATTGCAAGGCTTTTGTGATGAAAGGGGCAAGCGGTGATGCGATACTCACTTTTGTTTGATAGATTTTTTGCGCCTTTTTCACGAGCTGCTTATCGGCTAATGCCAGAATATGGGCATTGGGGGTAATCCAAATGCTACGTCCCGGTAGTTTTTCGGTAATATCAGGGGTAAGAATATTTTCAGGCGATAATACCAACCGTAACAGGCTTGATTTAGGTAAAGATTGATTGGATATGATGCAACGTCTCAGATTTTCATCTTTATCTGCTAGCGCAAATGCAGATGGAGCTGCTGGCATAACATCATCTGCAGCAACACCATTATCAATGACATGATAAGCGTTACGGTTGGCGCGCATTTTATGTGTTGTTCTTATCATTCTATCTCATTCATTTATGGTATTGATGTTGCTTGCATCAATTTCCTGTTATGGTATTTGGTTCATCTGTGGCAGCAATGTTTGCTTCTGCCTCTGCTTCGGGCGGCATTGCTTCTGCCTCTGCTTCGGGCGGCATTGCTTCTGCCTCTGCTTCGGGCGGCATTGCTTCTGCCTCTGCTTCGGGCGGCATTGCTTCTGCCTCTGATTCTATTGCCTCAATCGCTTCGGCGCCTGCGCTGATGTCGGTTTCAGCATCTGCTTCATTTTCCGATTCTGGTTCACTTTGGGGTTCAGGCTCAATCCAACCCAGTTGAATCCTCGCATTGGTAATCAGTTCTGCCGCTTTTTTGGCGTTGAATTTCAAATCCTTAAACAGAGAATCTTCTTCACCATAAAGTTCATCAGCCGCCAAATCGGCAAAATTTTCTAAATTGCAAATTGAATTTTCACCTAATATCACCAGCATGTCATGGTTAAGCCCTGCAAAATTCATAATGTCATCTTGCATTTTCAATTTTTTCATTTCTGCAGCTTGTTTTTCGCGGAGAATCTCTAAAGATTGTTGTGCACGGTTTTGCAATTCACCTGCTAAGCCTTCATCAAAACCTTTGATGGCAGATAATTCATCCATTGTACTATCGATAATTTCTTCAATATCATGGAAACCTTCGGCAATCAATAGGCGCGCAATCACATCATCTACATCAAGCTGTTCCATGAATAATTGACTGCGTTGCGAAAATTCTAACTCGCGCCTTTCGGCATCTTGTGCTTCGGTAAGAATATCAATATCAACATCGGTGATTTGAGTGGCAAGCCGTACATTTTGTCCACGTCTGCCAATCGCTTGCGAAAGCTGGTCTTCTGGCACAACCACATCTAGCTTGCCAGTATTTTCATCAATCACGACTTTGGTAATCTCAGCAGGTGCCAGCGTATTGACAACATAGGTAACAATATCTTCAGAATAAGGGATAATATCTATTTTTTCACCCTGCAATTCGGATACCACTGCCTGCACGCGAGAGCCACGCATACCAACGCATGCGCCCACAGGATCAATGGAGGGGTCGTTAGAAATCACTGATATTTTGGCGCGGCTACCAGGGTCACGCGCACAATTAATAATTTGCACCACACCATCATAGACTTCGGGCACTTCTTGACGAAATAATTTCACCATAAATTGATTATGGGTGCGCGATAAAAACACTTGCGGCCCGCGATTTTCACGTTTTACCGAATAGATATAGGCTAAAATTCTATCACCACGCTTGAAATGTTCGCGTCCAATCAGCTCGTTACGGCGCAATAAACCTTCGGCACCATTGCCTAAATCGATAATCAGATTGCCATATTCAACGCGTTTGACGATACGGCTGGTAATCTCGCCTACCTTGCCAATAAATTCTTCATATTGCTTGTTACGCTCGGCATCGCGCACTTTCTGCACAATAATTTGTTTGGCAGATTGCACGCCAATGCGTCCAAAATCGATGGGTGGTAATGAGTCACGGATAAAATTGCCCGCTTCTAATGTTTTATCAATTTTACGCGCATCGCTCAGCAAAATTTGGGTTTGGGTATCTTCAAGCTCGTCCACTATTTCACGAAAGCGTTGCATGGTAATTTCACCATTGCGGCGGTCGATAAAGGCACGGATATCTAAACCCAGCCCATATTTATTGCGTCCAGCTTTTTGTATTGCCAATTCCAATGCTTCAAACACATGTTCGCGGTCGATATTTTTTTCTTGCGCGACTGTTTCAACCACTAATAACACTTCATTTTTTAAAACTGCCATTTATTTATTCCTTATGACTATTTTTATGCAATAATGCATCGGTTAATTTAAGTTTTGCCGCTCTCAGTTGACTGATAGCAATGGCAACGGATTCATCGCCGATGCGAATGGTAATAATGTTACCATCTACATTTTCCAATAATCCGCTGAATTTACGCTGTTGCTGATTGTTGATTGCAATCGTATCTAGCAACTCAATCTTCACCTCGTGACCAATATAATTGGTGAAATCTTGCAAATGAGTAAGCGGGCGGTCAATACCCGCAGAGGAAATTTCCAGCCGATAGCGTTTATCAATCGGGTCTTCCACATCTAAAATTGTCGAAACAGCATGGCTGGTTTGGCTACAATCATCGATGGTGATGGTGCTACCATCAAGGTTTTCAATCATAATCTGCAAGCTAGGCGTGGAATCAAGCCGCACCCGTACCAGCATTTTACCCATATCATAAAGTGGCAGGGCAATCATTTGCGCTATTTTAAGTGTCAAAGGATGATGACAGCCAACCAAATTTGGTTGCTGTAACACATAGGCTAAAATTGCCTTATCATCTTTTTTGGCATCTTTTTTGGCATCTTTTTTGGCATCAGCATCCTTCGCAGGAAGTGTATATGTATATTGCTGATGCTTATCTGTTGTCGTCGCTATCATTACTCATCATCTCATGGTTTGTTATTTCTTATAACCATCAAAAAAGGCGGGGCAAGCCCACCTTTTGAAAGGAAATATTATTTTTACTTAAAGCCATTAAAGCCTATTTCATCATAAAAAGCAAGTTTTTTGTTGTTGTAAAAAGATGAATTATGCTATTGAATCAGCAAATGAAGCGCGTAATTCTAAAATTTGGCAAAAAAAGCATTTTATGGCTATCACATCAGCGATGGTTTGTGCATGTGTGGCGTTGTTGTTTTGGCATCAAAATTTTGCATCTGCCTGCTTTTAGTTTACGTGATTTTACGCCCGCGCAAATGATAAAAATACCAGAGTTTCAGATTAACAAACACAAACAAAATCATTTGTTCGATAGTTTCAAGCAAACAAAACCGATGCGTGATGATAAAAGCCCGATTGCCGTTAGAATCATCGCTGATGCGGTAGTAATTGCAGGCATGCCATTTTATATCAGTGATAATAAAATATGGATTCGCGAAAATTTTGATTTTGATTATAGTGAATTAGAAGTACATTTATTGTTTCGCTCGGCAATCAGTCAGTTTTATTACACGCTTACCGATAGGCAAGTCGCATTATCGGCACGCTATTTACAAGCGGAAAGGGCGATTGATAAAGGCATTAGCCTATTGCCCGCGATTGATAATTACTGGCATTTTATGTTTGAACAAGCCCCTAAAATTTTATTAAGCGAGATGGCGGGGATTCCCGATGATGTGCCATTATTACTGCCCGATAATTTATATCATACTTTTTATGATATTGTTGATGCGCTGAATCAAGGCAAAAGAGAGGTGATATGCCTGCCTGCTTTACAGAAAAGTGAATGGTTGCGCCCGAAAAATAACAAGGTAATTAAAATTAATAAACTCTATCATATCGGCGATATTAGTAATCTTATCACCTATTGCAAATCAGATTTTATATTCACGCTTGAAAATTATCAGCATCACACACAATGTAATATGGTGCGCTTGATGGTAAAGAAATTGCTAGATGGTTATAACATCACGCCAAAAGCTGATAGCAAAATCAAATTATTTGTTAAACGTAATTCTTTTTATAGAATTCCGCAAAATCAAGAAAAATTAGAGCAATTTTTTGTCAAACATGGCTGGATAGTTTTTGAACCAGAAAAACATTCTTTTGCCGAACAGGTTGACATATGTTCGCGTGCATCAGCATTTTTTGCGTTTCGCGGCGCCGCACTTACCAATGCGTTATTTTTGCCTGCTGAAGCAAAAAAAATCATTTTTTGGCATGGTAGTTTGGCACAGGGGCAGTTATTGCCAGCATATCAAGAACCTTTAATATGGGATATTTTATTAGAAAATGCTTATTTATTGCAAAATGCTTTTATCCCTGATTTTGCAGGTGATGGTCATGGCACACCTTATTTAAGTGAGAAAAATTGGCAGGATTTACAAGAAATTATATCAAGAGAGTAATTGAAACCCAATGACCGAAATATTGCGCCCATAATCCGCTTCGCCACGCAAGCAGCTGCGCCGATAGCTGAAATAATCATCCTCTTGTGCAACTGTATCATCGGGGCTGACGGTGATTGTATGAACGCCCGCTTGTGTGAGCAAATGTTTTACAAAATTTTTAAGGTCGAATAAATATTTTGTTTGTTTCTCCCCATTATCAGATATATCGCTATCGGGTATGAAAAATTGCTGATAATTTGAATCACGCTCGATAAAATTATCGTAAAATTCGGCGCCCACCTGATAAGATTTCTGCGCGATTGCGGGACCAATCAAGGCTTCTATATTTTGTGCGTTATCCCTATAACGCATACCATACATAGCACGCATGGCAGTGATGGTGCTTTCTAACACGCCTGCAAGTGCGCCCTTCCAGCCCGCATGGGCGGCAGCAGTGATGCCCGTTTGCTTATCGTAAAATAACACAGGCACGCAATCGGCAGTCATAATGCCCATCAAATTTTTACAATCACTGCCTGCCATACTTATCATCGCATCGCCTTTCACGCGTCCATTTTTGGCGCGAATCGCATGGGCGGCAAACGGCACTGCAATCAACCGTGCTGAATGATATTGGTGCAATAAAGCTAATGCTGACTTATTAGCATCATTGCCTAATAATGTTTGGCAAACATGATTAAGATTCGCCTGCACTCTATCGGGCGCATCATTTGAGCCGATTCCGCAATTTAAGCCCTTATAGATGTTCTCATCATTATCACTGGCATTATCACTTATTTTACGCGTGAAAAAACCATGCGGAATATTCCAATGAGGATTATGATGATAAATCAATCCGTTTTTTTGTTGTTTGATAAGTGTCATGTTGAAAATTTCATTATAGTCGTTTCATTATAGTTATATCATTGTTTTTTAGGCACTAAAGTTGCGGCATCGATTCGCTGATTATACCAGCTAACGCGCCAATCAAGATGCGGACCAGTAGAACGCCCGCTTGAGCCAACCGAGCCAATTTCTTGTCCGCGCTTTACATATGCGCCATGATTAACATAAATTTTATGTAAATGCAAAAAGCTAGAGACAAGCCCATGCCCATGGTCAATCATAATGGTTTTGCCACTAAAATACATATCGGGATGCACCAATTTAACGATACCATTAGCGGGCGCAATAATCGGTGTGCCTTTTTTGGCTGCTATATCAATTCCCCAATGGGGGCTGCGCTGTTGCCCGTTTAAGATACGTTGCGAACCATAACGTCCCGTAATTCTACCCTTCAATGGCCAGATAAATTTTGTATCAAACCCATCAACATTGCTGATATTCGCACGCACTTTTTTCGTTAAATTTGCCTCATGCTTGATACGGGTGATAAATTTTTTGGAAGGGGTTACTTTACTAGGTGGCAAGCCATCAATATATTGTCGCTTATATTTGCGCTGTTTAATGTTGATTTGATAGGTTTTTCTATCACCATTTTGTTTGATATGCACCAGATTTAACAAGGCAGAGGCTTGATAGGGAATGCCGATAATAAAGCGGCCATCATTGGTGGTTTTGATTGTTTTACCTAAAAATTGTAACTGGTGTTTTTCAGGTAATCTGCCTTTCAGCCAACCACCTTGATAGGGGACACCGTAAAGTTTTAAATCGCCCGCATCGTAGAATTTTGCATCATCATAGCTTGGCAAATAACCAGCCTGTTGGGTATTAGTATCGGCATAGGCATGAGGTGACAATAGGCATAAATATGTTATGCCGATAATAAAAAATTTATGTCTTATCAATGATTGCATCAGCTGTTCCATTTGCAAAAACGATGCCGATTTTATCCCCTGCTTTAAGTGTATCTGAATGTTTTATCAATTCGCCCGCTTCGTTCTTTACCAAGCTAAACCCACGCTGTAATGTTTTGCGATAAGAATAGCTTTCCAGCTTAACCACCTGTAAAGATAGGTTTTTTTGCATTGTTTGGATATGATTGCGATAAGATTGTGCCAGATGTTTTTTCTGTCCCGCATAAATTTGCTGTTTTTGATAAAGCAAATGCCTGCAATCGGGCAAGCGAATGGTTTGCAAGCGATGCTGATAGCGCACGGTTAAATTCTTAATGGCATGTTTAATTGTGATGGTCGCAATATCTATATGCTGAGCGTAAGTTTCAAAAATTTTATGCTTGCGCGTTAGAAATGTTTGATTGATTGCTAATTGTTGCTTGGCATTTTGTTGCAAATGATATAACGCACGACGCAAACGGTTGCGAATATCGTTAACATTTATCATCAATTCTTGCTTAACGGGCGTTGCCATTTCAGCAGCCGCAGTTGGGGTGGGGGCGCGATAATCTGCCGCCTCGTCAATTAAGGTGTGGTCGGTTTCATGTCCGATGGCAGAGATAATCGGGATAGTGCAACGCGCCACTGTTTGCACAATAATCTCTTCGTTAAAGCACCATAAATCTTCTAGCGAACCACCACCACGTGCCACGATAATCACATCGGGGCGTGGCACCATATTTTGCAGCGCATCAATCGCTTGGGCGATTTTATTTTCTGCCCCTTGCCCCTGCACTGGCACGGCATATAGCATAACATGGCAGGGCATACGTTGTTCGATACGGTGTAAAATATCTTGCAATACCGCGCCACTTGCCGATGTTACCACGCCAATATGTTGTGGCACAAGCGGTAATAAGCGTGGCACACGGTTGAACAAACCTTGCGCGGCTAATTTTTTACGCCTATCATGCAACATTTTCAATAGCGCACCTTCGCCAGCAATCTCTAAATTATCAACAATGATTTGATAATTGGAACGTGCGCCATAGGTGGTGATTTTGCCAAATGCAATCACTTCAGCACCTTCTTCTAGTAAATGCGCCAGTTTAGTGGCCACGCCACGCCAACAAATCGCATTTAGAACTGCTTTTTCATCTTTTAAGCTGTAATAGATATGCCCCGAAGAAGCACGGGTGAGCCCTGAAATCTCACCACGAATCCGAACATAGTTAAATTCGGTTTCCACATGTTTTTTCAGCGCGTTAGAAAAGTCACTTACCTGATAGAGTGGCGGATGATTGTCTAAATCCATCAGATTATTCCCGCTATATCCAAATACGGCGTAGCGTTCGCAAACGATAAATAATTCTGCGCCATATAGAAATATGTCCAGATTGTGCATTAAGATGTTCAACCTCGCGGACATTGGCAAGCACAGTGATAATAGCAATAAAATTAGGAATTGCCATCAACGCCAAAGCCAATTCATGAATTCGGATAAAATAAATAGAAAGTGTAAGGCTGGCAAGCGGTATTAAACCCACCCAGAAAATGCGCGCAGGCCAAACTGCAATCTGCCCGAATAAGAAGAAACACACTGTTTCCACATAATAGCCCCATGCTAGAATGGAAGCCAGTGACATAAGTAGAATCGTTATCACAATCGCTTCGCGTCCATAGGATTCAACATGTTCAAAAAACTGCACCAATTGCAAAATGCTCTCGCCATCAGCATCTAACGCACCTGAGAGATAAATCACGAAACTCACCAGAAAAGTTACTAAAATGCCGGCAATCAGATTGGCAATCACTGCCATATAGCCTTGCTGACGGGCATCATAGGTAACGGTTGCACTATGGGCAATACCGCTTGTGCCAAGCCCAGTACCAGTGCCATAAAGGGCGCGGGCAAAGCCAAATATTACCATCATGCTGATGCTGGCACCCGTATCGGCACTGCGGGCACTAAAGGCTTCATTGATAATCAGCATAAAAAAATCTGGCAGTTGATAGCCGTAAAATGATAACACATAAACCAGCATGACGGCAAACATCAGTAGGCTAGCACCCATTAGAATTGAAACGATAATTGAGGTAAGGCGCACCCCATAACAGCTGCAAATACCCACAATAGTGATGATACCAACCATGATATAGAAAGGGTCTAGGTCAAAATATTCATGCCCTAACTGCCCAATGAAACGCACAGGTAAATGATTGCCAAGCCCAACCGAGCCGATAAGCAAGAAGATACAATAAAAAATTGCTAATATTGTGCCTAATAATGCGGCATTCTTGCCTAAACCATATTTTAACACATACATGGGGCCGCCAACAAACTGCCCTCTATGGTTGACTTTGCGAAACAGGATTGATTGAATCGTTTCAATATATTTAACGCCTAATAATAAAATGGTAAAAATCCAGACATAAAACAACACGCCATAGCCCGCAATCGCAATCACCAGCACTGTGCCTAACAGATGCCCTGCGGTCATGGAGGTGGCGATTGACATCAAAAAGCCACTACGGGGTGTGATGCCTAGCCCGAAAGTTTCCTTTTGTACCGAAAATAATTTACGGGTTGCGCTTTTTAACAATTGCCACTGCACGATAAAGCCTGCACCTAAGCGTAAGGGCAGGCTAATGGCCACTAAAAAAGCGACAATCGGCAAAAAAGAGAGCCATAAAAATTCATTAAATGTGCTGATAAGATTAAAATCCATGATGTTTTTTATGTTGCCCCAAGATTGATTGATTTTTTATTATTTATTTTTGCATTAATTATTTTATTATTATTTATCGCTTCAGGAGCGCAAGTTTTTTTAAGATGCAACAGGCGGTAACCTTGCTTATCGCTTAATAAATATTCAGGTTTTTGAGAACCCGCTTCAATTTTTTGGCGCAAGCGATAAATATGGGTTTCTAATGTGTGGGTATCAATACCGCTTTTATAGCCCCACACATCTTGCAGTAATTTTTCGCGCTTCACTGTTCTGCCACCTGCACGGCAGAGGTAATTTAAGATTTGGCTTTCTTTTTCCGTCAGATTGGTTTTACGGTCATTGATGGTAAGATAATTTTTATTGGTATGAAAATACCATGGTCCGAATTGCCAATGCACATTCGTTACCATTCTATCAAGCGCATCTAATAAATCATTGAGTCGAAAAGGTTTTTCAAGCAGATAATAGGATTGAAAAATAGGGTCTATTTCTGTATCACTATCGGCAAGCACGATAGCAGGCGGAAAAGCGAGGTTATGGTAGCCACTTAAATCAGCATCTTTTAAGATAATATCATCAATAATCAGCGCATCATAATTTTCTTTTGCCATTAATTCTACCATTTGCTCAAAATCTGGGGCAATGTCGCAGGTAAAATTATCAGATTGCGTGAGTAAAATTTGCAATTCATCAGCAATAAGCATATGGTTTTCAACAATGATAAGACGATTTTTCATGTCCCTATTTTTACCGATAAAAAGCGGTTTCGTCAAGCATTAGCCTTATCAATTTCGTTTTTAATTTTTTGTAAGGATTCAGGTGGCAAATGCGTTAATATTACAAAGGCGGATTGCAACAAATTTGCCAATGTCTCTTTATCATTGGCTTCGGCACGAAACACTAACGCATTTTCAGTATTTGAAGCGCGTATCAGCCACCAATTATCGCCATCTTCTATTCTTATGCCATCAATATCATTATAAGCAAATCCGCTTTGTTTGGCTTCATTGATGATTGCTTGCATCATGGGTTGCTTATTTTGTTCTTCTATGTCGATTCTTATTTCTGGGGTGCTACACATTTTGGGCAATTCATTCGCTAAATCGGCAAGGCTTTTATGTGCTTGCTGTTTGGCATCACTCAGCCGATTGATAAGCTTAATCGCGGCATAAATGGCATCATCAAAATAGTGATTATCGGCAAAGAAAATATGCCCGCTCATTTCAGCGGCGAATATTGCTTGTTGCGCCATCATCGCGGTTTTAATCAGTGAATGGCCTGTTGCAGTAACAAACGCCTTGCCACCCATCGCGCGCACCGCATTAATAGCAGCAGATGATGTTTTCACATCGCCTAAAATAAGAGAATTGGGTTTTTTTTGTAAAACATCATACGCTAATATTGGCAATAGCTGGTCGCCATATAGTATATTGCCTTCATTATCCACCACGCCTAAACGGTCGCCATCACCATCAAATGCAATGCCCAAATCAAGCTGATATTGTTTCACTAAATTTTGTAAATCACGCATATTTTGTGGCTTGGAAGGGTCGGGGTGATGGTTGGGAAAAGTGCCATCAATCTGTTCGTAAAGTAGATGATGCTCACCCTCTAATTTTTGCGTTAAATGTTGTATTATTTCTCCTGCTGCGCCATTGCCCATATCCCAACCAATTTTCAATGGTTTAAATGTTACTTGTTGCAACAAAAAGCTAATATAATCATGAGTGATATTTTTATGTGTTAATGTGCCAATTCTTTCGGCATTGATGATTTTGCCTTGCTGTGCACGTTGTGGTAATGCTTTGATGTCATCACCAAAAAATGGTTTATTGCCCATCATAATTTTGATGCCGTTATAATTGGCTGGGTTATGCGAGCCCGTTACCATTAAAGCCAGCCCACTATTGAATAAAGCACTGGCATGGTAAAGCATTGGGGTTGGCACCAGACCAATCATTATCACATCTATGCCGCTTTGCATCACCCCTTGTGCTAGCGCATCAGCCAGTTGGGGCGAGCTTAATCTGCCATCATAACCCAAAACGCAAGCTGATAAATTTCTTTCTATCGCTTGGCTTGCTAGTAACCTGCCGATAAGATGATAGCATTCCTCATCAATGGTTTCGCCTATAATACCGCGAATATCATAGCTACGAAAAATAGAGGAATGTAAAGGAGGTTGGCGGAGATGGCTAGCTGTTATTGGCATATTTTTTAATGATATTTCTCATATCCTGTTTTAAGTCTTCGCTGCGAAGGGCGGCCGCAATATTGGCTTCTAGCCAGCCGATACGTTTACCACAATCAAACCGTTCGCCATCATAAAGCACACCATAAATATCACGCGTGGCTAATTGTGCGCTGATGGCATCGGTAAGCTGAATTTCGCCACCAGCACCAGCAAGTTTTTTATTGAGATGAACAAAAATACCGGGGTCAAGCACATAGCGCCCAATAATACAATGATTGGAAGGTGCTTCTTCAACCGTTGGTTTTTCAACCATTTGGTCGGCTCTGATAACTTTTTGCCCAGATTTAAGGGTAATTTCAGTGCCCGCAATCACCCCGTAGCGCACCACATCTTCGCGTGGTAAATCTTGCATGGCAATCGCTAAGCCACCAGTTTCTTCATAAGAATCCATTAACATGCGTGTACAATTTTGTTCGCCCATTAATAATTCATCGGGTGAGAGGATAACAAAGGGTTCATTGCCTGCCCAATGGCGCGCACACCAAATGGCATGACCGAGCCCCAACCTCTCATCTTGGCGCAAATAAGTGATAGCACCAGTTTCAGGCAGATAGTCGGACATCATTTTCGCGATATCTGCTTTGCCGACTTTTTTGAGAAAGTTTTCCATATTGGCATCGCGGTCAAAATGGTCTTGAATGCTACTTTTTTCGCGGGCAGTGATAATCAAAATATGTTCAATGCCAGCATCTAATGCCTCTTCTACCACATATTGGATCAGTGGCTTGGTGGCAACTGGTAACATTTCTTTTGGCACAACTTTCGTGGCGGGCAACATTCTTGTACCTAATCCTGCCGCTGGAATAATCGCTTTTCTAACGCGCATTGTAAACCTTTTTGTAATGAGTATTACAGTGTAATTTTTGTTTTATAGCTTATTGTCAATTTTTTTGCAATACTCTATCTTTATGTTGATTGTATTAGGCGCACGGCATTATCATGTTCAAACAGATGCAACAGCAGGGCTATTTTTTCTTGGCTTGCTTTATCTTGGTTGTGATATTGGTTAAGAGATTGTTCTGCCATCATCTGTGCATGTGCCAGCAAATGATGGTGATTTTGCCAATCCACAAATCTAAAATCGGGCAAGCCACTTTGCCTTACCCCTAATATATCGCCACCACCGCGTAATTTCAAGTCGGTTTCGGCGATGATAAAACCATCATGATTATTACGGATTGTTTTAAGGCGTTCTTGTGCATTGTAGCTTAGCTTATCACTATGAATGAGCAGGCAATAAGAATCAATGCTGCCGCGCCCGATTCTGCCACGCAACTGATGCAATGCCGCTAGCCCGAATTGTTCGGCATGTTCTATCACCATGATGCTGGCTTCTTTCACATCTATCCCCACCTCAATCACGGTGGTTGCCACTAAAATTTGTGCTTTGCCTTCAGTGAAATTTTTTAAGGCTTTTTCTTTTTGTGTGCTGGGCATTTTACCATGTAGCTGTTCTACCAATTCAGCTTCAAAATGCTGTTGCAACATGGCGGTGCGTGATATAACATCGCTTTTTTGTTGATTTTGCAATTCTTTACTATTGTCTTCAATATCATTGGGTTCAATCAGTGGGCAAACCCAATAGATTTTACGCCCCTCATTGATGGCACGTTTTAGCGCAGCGATAATTTCATCGATGCGGCTTTGCGAAAAAAGCCGCGTCATAATCGGGGTTCTGCCTTTGGGTAATTCGGTCAGCCGTGATATTTCTAAATTGTGCCAATAGCTTAACATTAAAGTGCGTGGAATCGGGGTCGCGCTCATCACTAGCATATCAAGGCTTTGTGATTTTTCAGAAAAAATCAAGCGTTGATGCACACCAAAACGATGTTGCTCATCAATCACGGCGATGCGTAAATCATGATAGCGCACCTGTTCTTGAAACAAGGCATGGGTGCCGATAATCATTTGCGGGTGCGGATTGATAGTATCATGATTGATTCGCTCAAGCGCAGCTTTTTTATCAGCTGCTTTCATTTTGCCCGTTAGTAACACAATATCAATCGCGTGATGTTGCAACAAGGCGGTAAAATTATTATAATGCTGTTTGGCAAGAATATCGGTTGGCGCCATCAACGCCGCTTGCCCTTTACTGCCTATCACAAGCAACATGGTTAATAGCGCGATGATGGTTTTGCCGCTGCCCACATCGCCTTGCAAAAGCCGTAACATGCGCGTTGGCTGTTGCAAGCTTTGCGTGATTTCAGTAAAAACCTGTTGTTGCGAATCTGTTAATGCGAAGGGAAGTTCGCTGATAATCTGGTTGCATAATGCTAGATTATCGTCAAAATTATCGCGGTTTTTACGATGCCGATAGCTATATTTTTTAATCAAACCCAGCATCAACTGATTGGCATAAAGCTCGTCAAGTGCTAGCCTTGTGCGGGCGGGTGATTCAGGTAAAATATCAGTTTCATTTTGCGGTTGATGAATTTGCCCAAAGGCGTGCGCGAAGTTTGGCAAATGATATTCTGCAATAATGTCCTCATCTAGCCATTCGGGTAATGTTGGAATTTTTGTGAGTGCCTGCTTCATGATTTTACGAAACATGATTCGGGTAAGCCCAGCGGTTAAAGGGTAAATCGGTTCTAAAAGATTATCAGGTAAATTATCGGTTTGTTGTGTCTCATTTTCGGCAATTTTATTAATAATATGCGGATGCACGATTTGCAATTTTTCGCGAAAAATATCAATCCTGCCCGCCAATGTTAAGGGCTGATGCAGCGGAAAGTAACGGGCAAGATAATCTTGTTTAACGCTAAAAAACACGATTTCCATGCGTTCGCGAACCGCACTATCGGGGTCGGCCATTAGCACGCGATAGGGCATGCCGCGACGTGGCGGGGCAATATGCTGAATCGGAATCGCGTTAATCAACACTTCTTGTCCATCATAATGCTTGGCTTGCGTTAAATTTTGCACCTTGATTCGAGTTAGCACGGCACGTGGAAAATGGCATAGTAAATCCCAAATTTTATCACCAGATGCCACATGATGAAATTTTTGCGCTAGCCTATCGCCCACCCCTTTAAGAGTGTTAATCTGTGCAAAAATCGGGTAAAGCTGTTCGGGGCGCATGATTGATTTTATCGAGGCAGGTTAGCTAAAAAAGTTCGGGATAAAGCGCACGGGCAAGATGTTCTACCGCATCAACAGCAGCTGGGCTGGTTTGCCAATCGCTATAAAAAATTGGAATAATATTATTAACCGCCTTTGTGCCAGAAAAATTTTCTTGAATGATTTTTTGCCGATAAAGCAGTAAATCTTGGTTGCCATCAAATGGAATGATAATCGTATCAGGGTTGGCACGGCGTAAATTTCTCCAGTTTATTTGCAGATTGTCAGCGGTAATATTCGTAGCCCCTGCTTTTGCAATAATTGCCGATTCCATCGACGCTGTGTGCGGCCCATAAGGCGTTTTTAAGCCACCCGCAAAATAAAATACTTTTTTACGATTTTTTGCTTTTTGCACGGCTTTGCTTACCACATTCAAGCGCGCTTGATATTGTTTTATCAGCTTTGCTGCCTGTGCTTTACGATTGGTTAAATCACCGATGGCAAGCATATCATTGAATAAATCTTCAAATATAATTTTATGATTATTATCGGCAAATGATTGGCATGATACTGTATTGATAAAGCTGTAGATATTCTTGTTATGTAACGCTTTACGGAATGTTTGGGCATTATTAGGATAAATGCCTTGATAATAACCCGCCAGATAAAATTTACTTTTTTGTTTGGTGAAATCAGCTAAATTCGGATAGCGAATATCCAATAAATTGATATCATCGATATGGTTGAGTGCCTCTTGGTTTAATTGAAATTTTGTAAGATTGCGTTTGCCAGAACGAGCAGAACGCCAAACATTATATTGAAGCGAATCACGGTTAATGCCACTCATGGCAGTGGTTTGGTTATGCAGATTCAACACCGCCAATATCTCATACATTGCCGTGCCGTGAAACGCAATATTACGGTCAAGAGGGGTGGGATAATTCACTTTCATGCCACAATTTGTAATTGTAAGGGCTTGCACCGCATCAGCCCGCATCATGTAAAACCCCAAAATGATAGCGATAATGATTATTTTTTTAGAGTAATAGTTCATACTAAATACCATACGCGATAATGCCCGATTCATCAACTATTTCTTATGTCACATACCTGTTTAATCAAGCGTTTCGTGATAATCAAGCGGTGGCATTCGCCCTTTGATTTTGGCACGTAAATTTTTAGGGCGAATCGAAAATGGCACAATACCATCATCGGTTTGCTGATATTGCTCAAAAAATGTCAGCAAATCTTGCATATCATCATCAAGGGTTAGCCCGCTTAACAAATAGCTGAATTTATCAGCATGATTAAGGCTTACCGCGCACGGGTTATCGCATTGTACCAAGCATTTTACAGCTTTGATAAAATTCTGTTTATCCTGATAATCAGCAACAAGCCTATCATATAATAAACGCCCTGGGCGTATATCTGCATCATCATGGGTTTTTTCGCGGCAACTGATACAAATATGCAGGCAATGCTTCATCTTATCACCCATTTTGTTTTTTAATTACTAATGTGCCCGCCATTTTATCATGCATCGTTTGGCGTAAATCATTGGTAAGCATCATTAAATGCCCCAACCATAATATTAATGATGATAACAGGCTAACCATGTAACGTAAAGATGCGGTGGAAAGCGTTAATTGCTTGGCATTTAGCGTGGTAATCTGTAACTTCATCACGCGCATTCCCAATGTTGCGCGTTTTTGTGAGCTATGTTGTGCGCTAAAATACAGCCATTCAATCGCGAATATATGCCAGAATTTTACTTGCACCATCTCGCCACCATCACTTGAAACTAATGCGACAAGCGTCACAAAAGCAGTCGCGATAATCAAATAATCAATCAAAGCCGCCGCCAACCGCTCTGGCAGTGTGGCATAAGTGACATTATTATTGACAGCATTCGAAGACATTTCATTCCTATCTATATTGGCAACAAAACATGATGCGCTATCAATGATATTGCGTTTAAGATGATTTTATTGCAATATATCTTTATGGCAGAGGTACAGGGCTATTGCTTAACGAGCGTATCCATAAAATCAAATTTGCACGGTCTTTATCGTTTTTAATACCCGCAAAATTCATTTTTGTGTTGGGTATATATTTTTTAGGGTTATAAATAAATTCATTGAGTGATTCATAATCCCATGCACCGCCTTTTGCCAATAAAGCTTCAGAATAAGCAAAGCCTTCTGTTGTGCCTAAAGCGCGATTAACAATATCCCACTGATTAGGACCAATACGGTTCTGCCCGCCTTCGGCAAATGTGTGACAAGCAGCGCATTTTTTGGCAACCTTTTCGCCCGCAATCACATCAGCACTTGCTAATAATGGCGTAATTGGTGTAATCACTTCTTCTTCCACCACTGCGGAAACAACAGTCACGTCACCCGCATCGATATAATAGGCGAATTTGGCTTTTTCATTAGTTTCGCCATGTGCTTCATCAGTTTCACCATGCCCGCCAGTTTCTTTCAACAAAATTTCATCGACCACGAAATCAATCATCAGCATGACAAATAATGCGGTGAGTACCGAGGCGGCAATTTTATTAATCAGTAAAGGATCTTTCATTTTCATAACCCATTAAAATAAAGATAGAATTTATCGCTGATTATCGGTATAACGCTATTAGCAAAATAAATCAAATGCTTTATTCACCGAACGAAAATTTTTACAAGTTTTTTTATTTTTAAGGTTTTTTTATGACTGACTTAATTTTTATCCCCGCAAGAATGCAGGCGATGCGTTTACCTAACAAGCCATTGCTTCCCATTAATGATGTGCCGATGATTGTAGAGGTGATGCGCCGCGCCCAAGAAGCCGATTGCGCCAAAGTGATTGTGGCGGCAGGCGATGAGGAAATTGTTACAGCCGTTAAAGATTATGGTGGCGAGGCAATTTTAACCGATAATGGTTTGGCATCTGGAACTGATAGAATCTGGCAAGCCTATCAACGGTTTGGCGAACGGGTCGATTTTGTGATGAATTTGCAAGGCGATTTACCCAATATCAATGCAGAAGTTATCCGCGATGCGTTCATCTTCGCCAAAAAAAGCGGTGCTGATATTACCACCCCGATTGCGCCAATGGACGACCCCGAAGAGATAGCGAATGAAAATGTGGTGAAAGCGGCAATGTTGCTAGAA